>NZ_JAKGBF010000026.1:0-53996 GCF_021530695.1 Pseudoalteromonas sp. OF5H-5 | reverse complement strand
TCGTAGGAGCCGCTTTACGCGGCGATATCTAATGCCATATCGCGATGTGAAATCACTCCTACACATAATATATAACGTCTCGTAGGAGCCGCTTTACGCGGCGATATCTAATGCCATATCGCGATGTGAAATCACTCCTACACATAATATATAACGTCTCGTAGGAGCCGCTTTACGCGGCGATATCTAATGCCATATCGCGATGTAAAAGCAGGTTTGCGTTTTTATTCACAAGGTATGATAACACTCACTTTCAACCCACCTAATTCGCTGTGCACAACGGCAATGCTACCACCGTGCAATTCAACCAGTTTTTGACAAATAGATAAACCTAAGCCGGAGCCACCAAGATCTCGGCTACGGGACTTATCACAGCGGAACAAACGTTCAAACAATCTCCCCAAAGCTTCATCGCCCACGCCTGGGCTTGAATCTTCAATAACACATTGGATTTGCTGGCTTTGATAGCTAATATCCACACAGACTTCTCCCGGCTTGTCGGTATAATTCACACTATTACGAGCCAAGTTATTGAATACCTGAGCGAACCGAGTTACGTCAATGTCGATTTCCAGTTCATCAGGTAGTTCAATATGGGCATTAAACTCAAGCCCTTCATCCGTCACAAAGTCATCAATATCTTCAACAAGACCAATAAAGGCTTGTTTGGCATTGACGCGCTCTAACGCCAAGTTAAGGCTGCCGGTATCTGCCTGCGCGAGTTCGTAGATATCTTTAATTAATGTGTTAAGAGTATCAAGACGGCGGTTAAGCACTTTGTAGCTCTGCTGGGGATTTTCCACCAAATTATGTTCAAGAGATTCAATATGTAGCTTAAGTACGGTAAGTGGTGTTCTTAATTCATGAGAAATATCTGCAAGTAGTTGCTGCTTTAAGTCCAAGGTTTTGTTGAGAAGCTGCTTCTCGAGTTCCAGTGAGCGACGTTTGTTTCTCGCAAGTAGTAAAAATGCGCTCAGTAGAACGACCAAAACTCCCACCACTGCTGCCGTTACTATTTGTTCTACGCGCTGTTCGGCCAGCTCTACATCACGCTGTGTTTTTAGACTTTGTAGCTCATATTGATTTTTCTGGTACTCGGTATCCATCTGATAGGCCAAGGCTTTTTGACTGGCTTCTTTTTCAAGCTGAGAAACCTTAGATTCCGCATATTGTAAGTGATAATTAAGCGCAGACTCAAAATCACCTTTCGCGCTGTAGGCGTCCTTTAACACTCGTAATGCGGTTTCCTTGAGGCCAAGATAAACCTCATCTTGAGCAATAATTTGCTCCATACTTTGAATAAAAAAATCAGCTCGTTCAGGTAAAACAATTTGCGCATAGGTAGTCATCGTCTCTTGATAAAGCACTTTACTTTGTACCGGATCAATTAACTCTAGCGCCTGTTCAACATACTCTTGAGCCTTAGCTTTTTCATTTGCTTTTAATTTAACTTCAGCCAAATTGCTCAGGGCCCAGCCCTGATTTCTGGTGTGGTCATTCTCCTCGAAAATCGTAAATGCTTTTTCAAATGACGCTTGTGCATTGTCATATTGGCTGAGTTTCATTTGTTCACGACCAATGCGGATCAACGTGTAAGCTGAATAAACGACATTGCCCGCTTTAATGTCATAGTCATATGCGGTTTGATAAGCTTCAAGCGACTTTGCATGGTCGCCAATCACTTGATGCGCACCACCTAGGTTATAGTAAACTTGTCCAAGTAAAACCGTATTTTCCTGTTTTTGGCTTTTTAGTACCGCTATCGATTGCTGCAGTAATTCAAGTGCTTTGTCCGGTAATGAAAGATCCGAGTAAACATCTGCTAACTGAGTGATCGCAGACACTTGCAAATCTGGGAGTTCATACTTCTTTGCCACTTCAATTGAGAGTTCGTAACTCTCTATCGAGTCTTTATAACTGCCATTGCTTTTGTAAGCAGCAGCCCGAAAGCGATAAGCGTGGCTTAACAATCGATGCATATCAAGCGCCGATAGCTGAGACACGGCTAGGTTTAAATAACTAATCGCATCGCTAAACTTTCCCTCTTTAAGCATGAGGTCACCATACGTTAACGAGTATTTAGCTTCATATTCGGGTAAGTGATGTGAGAGTAATACCTGTTTAAAACGCTCCACCCATTTATGTGCCTCTTCGAGCTGGAAACCATTTTTTAATGCAACTGTGGTCTTATGGTGAACGTCAGCGATTTCCTCAGGCGTTAAGCCTGACTCTAATACTTGGTCGACTTTTTGAAGCGCGCTATCACGTGTTTCTTGTTGCTGAATTTCTTTTATAAAAGCATCATATAAACGCTCATTAGCGTGAACTAGTGGGCTTAGTAGTAGGCAACAAGTAAGCAGGATTATCTTAAAGTGCAACACGTTATCGTCTCTTTTTTATTATCATTATAAATTGAGCAAAACAGCAGGCGAATAGGCTATCATATTGCGTGAGCATTAAATAATAAATTGTGGTTCTATGTATGTCGAATAATTGTCTAACTCAGTTTTTGTTAGCGTTAAAAAGCGCGGATATAGAAAAAATAAAAGCCGTGTATGCACAGGTGACCAGAGACGAGCAGATTGAGGTCCTCAAGTTTCTTTTTCAAAGTGCGCAGAGTAACACTGTACTCTATGGCCACTATCAAGATATAGCGAGTGTTTGCTTACAAGCAGCACGCTTTCCAGAGGCGATGATAGCTGCGATTAACTCCTTGGAGAAGTTTGCCTTTTTTTCAACACCATTGATCCAAGCTGAGCAAATCAATAACCTTAACCCGCAAGGAAATAACATACTACATATCCTTTTATCGCAAATGTCCGCGAAAGATAACGGTCTAAATTACCTTAGGACCTTATTGCACTTTGAAAGCAAAGAGCTACTTCAAAATGCACTGAGTCAAAGAAATGCAAAAAAGTTAACACCTCTAGAATGCTACTTAGCTTTTAATAGCCATACTGCGCCACTGAGCATTCAAGAATTAAGTGCGTTACTTGGCTTGATGGAAATCGAAAGGCGACATATAAGCGCAGTGGAACCCCACAACGCTAAAGTGATTGAATCACACCTCCAACAACAACACCGGCTCAGTGAATATAAACAATTTCTGCTAGCCACTTACTATCAAAGCAATGCAGGCTAACTTTCCTCAGGCTTTAAATTAAGAGGCAGGCAAACTGGCGATGTATTCACTTGCTGTCATGCGGTGATAGGTGACTTGTTTGTAAAGTAAGTGCGCTGGGTTTGGGTCAACCACTTCAATTGGAATTGCTTTGTGCCTTGCTATTTCCAAGGCCATTTGAGTGATATTGACACTAAAGGAAGTGCCCATAAAAATGATTCTATCCGCAGCATACATTCGTGACTGTGCTTCGCTAATACGATACAGATCGGTGTAGTATTCGTCGAATAACAATACATAGGGTTTAAGTGACACGCCTTTTTCTGGGCCTTGTCGCGCGATCTTGAAAAGTGCTAACAACGACTCGGCCAATCGACTTTCGTCTACCTCATCCCAAGGGGCAGTAAAACACGCTGTGGGCTCACCTTGGGTATGAAAGGGAGTCACTTGATCAACGCGTCCATGGATCGCAATAAAATGATTATTTCCCGCTTTACCATCTAAACCGTCGATATTTTGCGTGATCACATTTTTATCACTAAGCCATTGATGAACCTGATTGGGGCCGTGATTACGGTAAACCACAAAACGATGGTAGTACCATTTTAAGAATTCCGCCGGTTGCGATTTATACATTGCTCGCGTTGCCATTTCTTGAGGAGTGTAATTAGCCGAACCTACCGTCCAAAAACCATCATCTCCTCGAAAAGTCGGAATACCACTTTCGGCACTCACCCCTGCACCTGTGATATACAACGTTTGCAACATGACACAACCTCAACTCAAGTAAATTTGGCTCACGATAACGTAAAGTAGATACCCAAGGCTAGCAACACAAGTGCACCCGCAAGCCCAAACATAGGCAGTTTGCTACCAATAGATTCTGGTCTTTCGAACACTTCAGAAGGTGATTCAGTCACTACTGTTTCTTCTTCCACCGATTTTACATCCTGTTTAGTCGACTCATGGGGAGTAGTCTGAGGTGAAGCCTGAGCTTCCGCAGTCCCTTCAAAGGCCGTACAAGGGATCTGCCATTGATACCCTTTTCGTGAAAAGGTTTTGATGGCATCATCACCAAACAAAGCACGTAAATGGCCAATATTTTGAAATACGACCTGATCGGTTACTTTTCTATCTGGCCATACCTTCTCTAAGATGTCTTCTTTACTGTGGATGGTTTGAGGAGCAGATAAAAATAGCTCCAATATCTGAGCAGGTTTTTGTTTTAAATTGAGCTTTCTGTCGTCTTTATAAAGCTTCAGTTCTTTGCTATCAAACAAAAAATCCTTAAAAGCGAATTTCATTTCCCTAGTTCCCAACTTGGTCTTAATTACTGTAATAGTTATTGTTTTATTCGAATTTACTACAACTTAACATTGCATTTATAACGAAACATGCCGCGAAAATATAGGGCAATGTTACATCGGTTTACAAACTATTGATAAAATCGGCTTTAGTATAGAGCGATCACTCAGAAAATCACTACCTAATCCTTAGAATAATTCGAATAGACTCAAAACCTAAGCATATATAAACTGCATTTTCTGTAATTGTTAGGCTGACTCATGTTACTTGCTTTTATCTACTCCATCGTGTTGATAAAAACCTCATTACTCGGGCTGGGACTTGTCAGTATTGTGCTCTCAACAATCTTTATTCTCGCGCTACATCTCAATATACCCACCCTCTCAGCCAATGCAAAAAGCGAATTTACTAAATCCTTTAGGTTTGTGACCTTCTCGCACCTGCTCGGTTACTTGTTGTTATTGAGTAAACTTTTGTTTATTGATGGCTGGCAAGACGTACCTATGTTCATTGCAAGTCACTTGATCATGCATCATATATGGAGCGGACTTATTGCTGCGATTTTGACATTGACGACCTTACTAAAATATCAAACGTTCATTGCAAAATCTAAGGCAACTAAAAGCACTTAACAAGTGCGACTATTTATATTTGTAAAATAAAGAGAACCAAACTAGACGCCTTCTTACACTTTATGACAGCCCCCCAACAGACCTTGACACCTACCCTATTTATACTGTCCTCAAGTTAACCACAACGGACATTGATTATGAAAATTAAAGCGCTTTTATCTCTTGCATTACTCACAACAAGTTTATCGTCTTTTGCAGAACAAAATAACGAGACGCATCGCGTTGGTTTAGACATCTCTGGCGGCGGCGCTTCTTATAAAAGCTCAAGCAAAGATGGTGATGGTGTAGGCCAAGCATACCTGTATTACAACTATCACTTTACGCCAATTTTGGCGCTTGAATTAGGTTATAACAGCGGTGAAGACTTAGATGATTGGAAGTGTGAGGACGAAAATGATCGCAAGTTTACCTGTACGCAAAACAACAAAACTTTGTTTGGCCTTGGCGCTAACAATTTAGAATTTGATAACTTTGTTGTTGCCGCAAAAGGCTACTATCAAATTTCTGACAACAGCTATTTTTACGGCAAATTAGGTGCGAACTACTACGATTACGAAATCACTCGTGGCCGCACTAAATTAGTTACCGACGATGGCATCGGTTTTGTCGCTGAAGCGGGTTGGCAATATGACTGGGATAACGGCATGGCAGTTAACCTTGGCTATAAGTACCTTGATATGGGTGACTTGGATACATCGAGCCTATCTCTAGGTGTCAGCTACCGCTTCTAATACCCAACCAATAAAAAAGCATGTGAGTCTCACATGCTTTTTTATTCTTTAAAACCTAGGCTTTAATCAAACGCTTTTGTAAGATTTGAACTTGATCGCGCGCTTGAGCTGCTTTTTCAAACTCAAGCTCTTTAGCAAACTTCATCATTTGTGCTTCGAGTCGGTCTATTTCTTTAGCGATCTCTTTCGCATCCATTGCAGGCATACCTGGTTTAAATTTGGCATCGATATCAACCACTTTGTCATCAGCCACTTCCTCACCGAGATCCATCACATCCGTGATCTTCTTATTGAGTGCCGTTGGGGTAATGCCATTGGTCTCATTGTACGCCTCTTGCTTTTCTCTACGTCTTTGCGTTTCATCTATAGCTTGGCGCATTGAGTTCGTCACCCTATCACCATATAAAATCGCTTTACCATGTAAGTGACGTGCCGCGCGGCCAATTGTCTGAATAAGAGAGCGCGTCGAGCGTAAAAAGCCTTCTTTATCTGCATCAAGTATGGCAACCAATGAAACCTCAGGCATATCCAAGCCCTCTCGTAACAAGTTGATGCCGACTAATACATCAAAAACGCCTTTGCGTAGGTCTCGAATGATCTCCATACGCTCAACGGTATCGATGTCAGAGTGTAAGTAACGCACCTTAACGTTATGATCGTTAAGATAATCGGTCAGATCTTCTGACATGCGTTTTGTTAGCGTAGTAACCAGTACACGCTCATTCACTTCCACCCGTTTGTAAATCTCAGAGAGCAAATCGTCAACTTGAGTTGCAACTGGACGCACTTCTACTTCAGGATCTAATAGCCCTGTTGGGCGGATCACTTGCTCGGCAACATCACCCGCTGATTTATTCAATTCATAATCACCAGGTGTCGCCGAAACATAAATGGTCTGCGGCGAAATCGCTTCGAACTCTTCAAACTTTAGTGGCCTATTATCTAGCGCAGACGGCAATCTAAAACCATATTCAACCAAGTTTTCTTTACGACTGCGATCGCCTTTGTACATCGCCCCCACCTGCGAAACGGTAACGTGAGATTCGTCGATGATCATAAGCGCGTCATCCGGCAAGTAATCTAACAAAGTTGGTGGTGGCTCACCTGGTGCACGTCCCGATAAATATCGACTGTAATTTTCAATACCAGAGCAATAGCCAAGCTCGGTCATCATTTCAATATCGTACTGTGTACGTTGAGCAATGCGCTGCTCTTCAACTAAGCGGTTTTTATCCAATAATTGAGTGCGGCGGTCTTTAAGTTCCACCTTAATGCGCTCAATGGCATCAAGGATCTTTTCTCTTGGCGTTACATAGTGAGTTTTTGGATAAATAGTCGCGCGAACGAGGTGTTTTTCAACGGCACCAGTCAAGGGATCAAATAAACTGATCCGCTCTATTTCATCGTCAAACATCTCAACCCGTACCGCAATGGTTTCCGATTCCGCAGGAAAAATATCGATAACTTCACCGCGAACTCGATAGGTACCACGGCTAAAATCCATGTCATTACGCGTGTATTGTAGTTCTGCCAAACGCCTTAACATGTCGCGCTGATCGATAGTTTCACCGACTTTCAGCAACAGCATCATTTTCATATAAGAGTCGGGATCGCCAAGGCCGTAAATCGCTGAAACGGAGGCGACGATGATAGTGTCTCTGCGCTCAAGCAAAGCTTTAGTCGCAGATAAACGCATTTGCTCAATGTGATCATTGATAGACGCGTCTTTCTCAATGAAAGTGTCGCTGGCAACGACATAGGCTTCGGGTTGATAATAGTCATAATAAGAGACGAAATACTCAACCGCATTATGAGGGAAAAACTCTTTCATTTCGCCGTACAATTGCGCCGCTAGTGTTTTGTTATGCGCCATAATGATTGTAGGACGGTTAAGATTATTAATGATGTTGGCCATGGTAAAGGTTTTACCTGTCCCCGTAGCCCCCAGCAAGGTTTGATGTGCAAGGCCCGATTCTAAACCATCACACAGCTGAGCAATCGCAGTTGGTTGATCTCCGTTTGGCTGAAACTCAGAAACTAGCTGAAACTTATCTTCCATTACGCCTCCTTTTGAACCTCGCTTGCTGCAATTTCATTAATTACTTTCTTAAACCAATTGTAGGCTATGGCTGCGGTAAATAAATTCCCCAAAGCAGCGCCTGCAAATAGCCCTGGTAATCCTGCCAACTGTGAGCCTATATAAGCAATGGGTACATAAAATATGAACAACCGGATCACACTTAGAATGAGCGCATTCATCGGTTTATGCAACGCATTAAATGACGAATTGGTTAATATGATCACGCCTTGAAGGCCGTATCCTAGCGGCATGATATAAATAAATAACTGTATGGTTTCAACGACAGCAGGTTCATTACCAAAAGTATGACTGATGTAGTAAGCGCTCAATACCAGTAATAGATAGACCGCAAATTGAAAAGCAAGCACAAATTTAAGTGTTTGGGTATAGGCATCAGACACACGCTGGTATTGTTTTGCACCAAAGTTCTGACTTACAAAAGGAGGCAAAGTCATAGAAAGCGCCAAAACCACGAGACTTGCGATAGACTCGATACGACTCCCAACGCCAAATGCGGCCACAGCTTCTGGTCCATAACTGGCAATAAGTGCGGTCATTACCGCCATTGCCAACGGCGTCAGCATATTTGCGCCAGCTGCAGGCAGGCCGATGGTGAGAATTTTTTTTGCCGCATTTGTGAAGCTGGTGTATTTTGCAGACAGTGAGATAAGACGTTTTTTAACTATCAGCAAATATAAAATAATAGTTACCCCAAGACTCCAAGATAACACACTGGCCACTGCAGCCCCTTTTACACCCATTGCATCAATTGGCCCAAATCCGAAGATTAATATCGGGTCCAGCACCGCATTTACTAATCCCCCGAGTCCCATGACTAAACTTGGCGTTTTGGTATCACCACTGGCACGCAGCACTGAATTACCAATCATCGGCGTTATCAATAAAATCGAGCCAATGAACCACACGGACATATAGTCGTGTATAAATGGCATAACCGCTTCACCTGCCCCGAGGAGAATAAAGATCTCATCGACAAAAATAAAACCAAGAATAGAAAGCAGCGAAACAAAAATGGCAGAGATAATAATAGCCACTGCGGCATCAAACTTAGCTTCGTCGAGCAAATTGCTACCCAAAGCCTTCGCGATAACGGCGGATGTGCCAACACCTAGCCCGATGGCTAAGCTAATTACAGTAAAGGTAACTGGAAAGGTGAAGCTGATTGCTGCGAGCGGCTCGGTGCCAAGCATACTAATAAAGAAAGTATCAACGAGATTAAACATCATCAGCGTGATCATCCCGAATATCATGGGGATCGTCATTCGCTTTAAAGTCGCCCCAATATCACCAAAAAGGATATCGTTGCCATTGGAATTTGACTTAGCTTGAGTCATAACAACCTATTTCTGATACTTTAAGCGGCTCATTGTATGCTATTCAAGATGTTGACGCTATGCGGGAAACGTTAAGAGTCGTTATAAAGTCTAAATTAGCAACAGTTACCTATAAAAAGCTTGTGTTACGTCACAGGATTAAGGTTTAGTGTTGAAAATAACGATTCAGTAAGTTTTGACAAAAAAGTTACAACCTCGCTTGCAAAGTAGCATGTTTTTTGCACAACCAAAAAGGTAAAAAGTTCATAAAAGCTTCACACTGAGCAACAAATAAACAAAAATAACCAATCAAATATAAGCTATTGATATTGTTGAAATTAAATATTTATCGAATTTTACTTGAAACGGCTGCAGCGCCCTAATTTCATAGTCTTGCAATACTTCTCAAATAATAATAAACAATGTTATCCACAGATTCCGTGGATAAGTCGCTCCAAGCCAATAGAATAAAGGTTTTCAGCTTGGAGTAATTTTGATCAACGGCGAGTTTAGTGTGATCATTCTTAAAACAACAACTGGATCAATTTAGATCTCTAGGCTAACCTTGCTTCTGGAAGTAAAAAGCATCTAGCTACTAAGAATAACGAATATCACATATACAACTGTTTTAATTGAACTTTTTATTAATTCGTTGATTCTCACTTTGACGATAGTAACTACTTACTGTTTGCTACACCGCGTTTAAATAGAGATTATCAATATCACACTATTCATGCTCATTGATCTCATTCACGTGACAATTGCAATGATTTAAAGATCTCAAGAAAACATCATAAAATGAGCAGTTAGGGATATAATTCAAACAAAACGTTCAAAAAATACATTAAACAGAATATATCACTGTATAGATAAACAGTAAACACTGTATATGTTAATTTTATTCGACATCCCCCTACATGATGATTTAGGAATTTTATACAACAGCTTCTATTTCATATTTTGCAGCTCTTCATGATATGAGGTTTTTGAAACCGAAACTCGCTAAGAGTCATTATATTAACGATGATAAATTACCTATCACTCAACTTTTGCTTAGATTACTAGGCGGCAAGTCGAGCGCCGCGCTCAAAACCCACTCAGGGGAACAAAAATCAAACCGCAAAGGTCAACAGGACCTATATCAATAATACTAAACAAGCTAAAAAGCCAACAAATAGCGCATTAATTCATCGCTTAGTAGAGTTTTTTACGTTTCTGTGATTTTAGTGGTTGACACCTTGCAATGTCGTCATTAATATTTCGCCCCGTTGAGAGATACGCTTCCCCCTTAGCTCAGTTGGTTAGAGCGACGGACTGTTAATCCGCAGGTCCCCCGTTCGAGTCGGGGAGGGGGAGCCAAATTCTCACACTTGACTATTCCCCCTTAGCTCAGTTGGTTAGAGCGACGGACTGTTAATCCGCAGGTCCCCCGTTCGAGTCGGGGAGGGGGAGCCACTCCTTCACCGGAAAGTCAACATTTTATTGTAGTTCCCCCTTAGCTCAGTTGGTTAGAGCGACGGACTGTTAATCCGCAGGTCCCCCGTTCGAGTCGGGGAGGGGGAGCCAATCAATAAGATAGTGCTCAAAAGAGCATTCCTAAAGTTCCAAATTGTTCCCCCTTAGCTCAGTTGGTTAGAGCGACGGACTGTTAATCCGCAGGTCCCCCGTTCGAGTCGGGGAGGGGGAGCCAATTCCACGAAAGCATTAGACTTTTTCCAGCATTTACACTACTCTACAAGCAATATTCTCACTGCATTTGCCCAAATAACAACCTTCTCTGCAATTTATCGACCAGACAAAAATCAAACCGATGAATTTGATAAAGAAATTGGCAATGCACCCGATACTATGGAATAACTCTCTTTAAGAAGCGTACTATGGCTGGTTTTAAAAAACTTATCGTACTCCAAGTCACCTCTTGGCTATTATTCTCCTTGATTGGTAGCTTTTTTTTCGCAACAAGTTTTGACTCTGCAATCAACAAAGCACAACAAAGTGCCCATACCATGGTGACAGAGTATATAAAGGATAAGAAACTCACTGAAGTTACTCCTGAACATATCCGTCAGGCCTTAAATAGCGGGGATGTTTTCTCAACTTTTATCGTACGAGACTTTGACGGCCAAACTGTTTTGCAAGTCAACACACCAAGCAACCTCCCCTTTATCGCCGAACTCATAGAATCAAATATCAATGCTATTCGCCCCCAATTTGCTGTTAACGATACCAAAGACATCAAAATTGAATTCTTGATCAATGCACAAAGTCAGGCGCAATTACTACAACAAGCCCTACTGCTACTTATCGTTATTTCAGCGCTAGTTGCCTTTATTCCTGTTTTCTTTATGCAAGGCGTCTATAAGAAGCTCAATCGCAACGTCAGTATGACCGTGGCCAGTGCGGTAGATTCATACATCACACAAAACCAAGTTACCGACAATATTGAGTTTGATTTTAATGATGGCAAAGTGGCGGAACTCGGGCATGATTTAGTCCCCTCTTTTAAACGATTAGCTAGCTTTTTAAAGTCAAAGCAAGAAGACATTAAAAATGCCGCTCACACTATCAAGCAAGAAGCGTATAAAGATGTAGTCACCGATCTTGGCAACCGCAATATGTTCGTTGAACATTACGAGCAGTATATCGAGTCATCAGCTAAAAAGGCATTTGGCTCGTTGGCGATGATCCGCTGTTCTGAATTGCAGGTCATTAACCAAACTCGTGGTTATCAAAAAGGTGATGAATACATTAAGTCGGTATCGGATATCATCAAACACGTTACAGGTACTTATGCCGGCAGCCAGGTGTTCCGTTTAAATAGTTCCGATTTTGCAGTGATCTTACCCAATGTGCCAAGTAAAGAAGCGGAAGAGTTTGGTGAAACACTGCAAGCGCGTTTTACTCAGTTCCAGCAAAACCAAGAACTATCATCGGTTGCAAACACTGGGATTGTACCTTACGAGAACGGTAAACCACTTGGAGAGCTACTCTCGGTTGTTGATAATGCCATGAGTATGGCACAAAGCAAGCAAGCCAATGCTTGGCATATTCAGCGTGAATCTGACCTAGTGAATAATGTTAGTGCTGGATTTGGCAACCAAAACTGGCGTCGCGTGATCCGCGATGTGATCAACAGCAAACGTGTTAGCTTGATGATGCAAAATATCATGCCAATTGGTAAAAATTCTAAGGCCTATGCTGAGATCCAGTCTCGCTTCAAAACTGAAGAAGGACAGATGCTACCAACGGCTTCTTTCCTTGCCATGGCGGAAAAGCTGGAAATGGCCATCGAGATTGATCAGCTGATCATCGACACCTCGCTAGAACTTATCAAAACGCGTAACTTTAATGAAAAGTATTTTGGGATCAATGTCACCGCATCGAGCGCTCATAACGATCAATTTGTGATCTGGTTAGAGCGTCGTTTGTTAAAAGAAACCAATCTCGCCTCTAAACTGGTATTTGAAGTTAGCGAGTTTGGCTTACAGCAAAATATTAAAGCCAGTAAGCGCTTTATTGATATGGTTCATCGTGCTGGCGCTCGTATCACCGTTGAGCGTTTTGGTGTGGGTTTGACGTCGTTTAAGTTCTTTAGAGACTTAAAACCTGACTATATCAAAATGGATGCAAGCTATACTCGTGGTCTTGAAGAAGACAAGAATAATCAATATTTTATGCGCTTAATGGTTGACCTTGCGCACCGTATCGGTGTCAACGTATTTGCCGAAGGTATCGAGAGCCAAGAAGAAAAACACATAGTCGAAACGCTTTGTTTGGACGGTGTACAAGGCTATTACATCGAAAAGCCGAAAGAAATCTAAGTAACCAGAGCTTGGATAATTCACCTATTACCCAAGCTCGCAAAAAGCTCTAAGGGCAGCTTCTTTACCCCTCACTTTCCCGCTGCCATTACGCTGACTTTCGCACACTATCATTTGCCACACCAGTTACAATCTGTGTTACTATTGGCAGGAATTATCATCCAAGTTTGTCCATGGGATCTTAAGAAGTTCACAAAGATAAGCTTGAAGATTATTTCGGCGCTAGCGGTAATCCAATATCTAGCAATAAAATCACTCTATCACCATGATTTTATTGTTAAAAAGTCATATATTTAGCCTGATAAGCAAACTCTGAATTAGGATTACTTGCTAATAACTGAATGAAAACTGTCAGCATTACATGACAAGCTACAGCCTCATAAAATGTGAGACGCTAGCTTAAATGATAGCAAGGCACATGTTTTCACTTAAAAAATTCAAAGCGGAACGGTGCTATCGGTTTAATTCTACTAAAAAGTATTTTTAGCAGAATTAAATCCAGTCAAAACTTGCACCTAGTAAGTTCTTTAATACAGTTAACTATCACCTCGATTTGACGGGAAAACCCGCATAAAGTGAATAAGTTATAGAGGCAGGAATGACCGAATACATTTTGTTGCTCATTGGCACCGTGCTGGTGAATAACTTCGTTTTAGTCCAATTTTTGGGCTTATGTCCATTTATGGGGGTATCTGGAAAATTGGATACCGCAGTGGGAATGTCGTTAGCGACCACCTTTGTTCTTACGCTAGCCTCAGTCACCAGCTATTTGGTCAATCAGTATATTTTATTGCCGCTCGATCTCACTTTTTTAAGAACGATGAGCTTTATTTTGGTTATCGCTGTGGTTGTGCAATTTACAGAGATGGTGGTACGTAAAACCAGTCCAACCTTGTATCGGTTACTGGGAATTTTCTTACCTTTGATCACCACCAACTGCGCTGTACTAGGCGTCGCACTACTTAATATCAAAAAAGACCACACCTTTTTAGAGTCTGCAGTCTATGGTTTTGGCGCTGCGGTTGGCTTTTCTATGGTTTTGGTGCTATTCGCCGCTTTGCGTGAGCGTTTGGCTGTCGCTGACGTGCCGACACCCTTTAAAGGCGCATCGATAGCGATGATCACCGCAGGACTTATGTCGCTTGCGTTTATGGGCTTTTCTGGATTGGTTAAGTTTTAGATATGACATTACTTTACGCATTACTTGCACTGGGTGCGCTGGCGCTTATTTTTGGTATTGTGCTTGGCTATGCAGCAGTGAAATACCGAGTTGAAAGCAACCCAATTGTTGAACAAATAGACGCTATTCTGCCACAAACTCAATGCGGCCAGTGTGGCTATCCCGGCTGTCGACCTTACGCTGAAGCGATTGCGAATGGCGATGACGTAAATAAATGCCCTCCCGGCGGTGAAGCTACAGTGAAAAAACTGGCGGACTTAATGGGCGTAGAAGCAAAGCCACTGGCTGGCGGAGAAGACGCAGAGCCGGTCAAGAAAGTGGCTTACATTCGTGAAGACGAATGTATTGGCTGTACCAAATGCATTCAAGCTTGCCCCGTGGATGCTATCGTTGGTGCAACCAGACAAATGCACACCGTGCTCATCGACGAGTGCACAGGCTGCGATCTGTGTGTCGAGCCCTGCCCGGTCGATTGTATTGATATGATCCCGGTTGCACAGACCAAGCAAACGTGGAAGTGGCAGCTAGACGCCATTCCTGTGACACAGATTGATTAAGAGGTTTAAGTGGAAACATTACTTGAACAAATAGAAAGCGGAAAACTGTGGCAGTTCCCAGGTGGCATCCATCCACCAGAGCAAAAGACATTATCCAACCAGCAACCGATTGCTCGTTTACCTTTGCCTGATAAACTAATCCTGCCACTAAAGCAGCACATTGGTGCCAATGGTAGCCTGTTAGTTAACTCTGGCGATCACGTCCTTAAGGGTCAAGCATTGACGGCTCCAGGCACGAACTGGTCGCTGCCCATTCACGCCCCCACATCTGGCACCATTGAAGCGATAAAACCGATGCCGTCGGCGCATCCATCCGCGCTACCTGAGCTCAGTATTATTTTGCACCCAGACGGTGAAGATAAGTGGACACCACTGAACCCAATTAGCGACATTAGCACGCTGGATAACAAACAGCTTATCGATATTATCCACCAAGCTGGTATTGCCGGTATGGGCGGTGCGGGATTCCCAACCTATGTCAAAGCAGACAGCCCAAAGCCCATTGAGTTTTTAGTCGTCAATGGCATTGAGTGCGAACCATATATTACAGCCGATGATCGTTTGATGCGTGAGCACGCCAAAGAAATCATCGCAGGCGTCGAAGTGCTACAAGGCATATTGAAGCCACAAAAAGTGTTATTTGGCATTGAAGATAATAAACCTGAAGCCATTGCGGCGATCGCCGCAGCGGCTCAGCATAATCAGGATATCTTAGTCCGTAGTGTGCCAACCAAATACCCTTCTGGTGGTGAAAAGCAACTGGTCAAGCTATTAACTTCCAAAGAAGTACCAAGTGCTGGAATACCAGCGGATATCGGCGTTCTAGTGCAGAACGTTGGAACACTGTTCGCAATTTGGCAAGCCATTTTTGAGGGTAAACCACTTATTGAGCGTGTAGTTACCGTGACCGGTAATACCATTACTCAGCCAAGCAACGTGTGGGCTTTACTCGGCACTGAAATAAAGCACCTGCTAGACTCACAAGGCTTTTCGCCAGTAGAGGCACAGCGCGTAGTCATGGGCGGTCCAATGATGGGCTTTACCTTGCCATCGGTTAGGATCCCTGTGGTCAAAACCACCAACTGTATACTCGCGCCAGACAACCAAGAACTTGCGATCCCGGGTGATGAAAAGGCATGTATTCGCTGTAGTGCCTGTGCAGATGCCTGCCCTCAAAGCTTATTACCGCAGCAGTTACAATGGTTTGCTAAAGGCAAAGAGTACCAAAAATTAGAGGAATACAACCTCTTTGACTGTATCGAATGTGGTGCGTGCTCTTATGTTTGCCCAAGCGAAATCCCCTTAGTGCAATACTATCGAGTTGCCAAAGCCGACATTCGCGAACAAAAGCTTGAACAAGTCAAAGCAGAGCGTGCTAAAGAGCGTTTTGAAGCGAGAAAAGAGCGCTTAGAGCGCGAACAAGAAGAACGCCAAAATAAACATAAACGCCGTTCGGCGGGTGCTGCGCCGAGAGCCGCAGATAAAGAAAAAGTGCAAGAAGCACTCTCACGCGTTAAGGATAAGCAGTCAGATAAATCCGCGGTCCAAGCTGCGATTGCACGCGCCAAAGCCAAACGAGGTGAGAACGGCGAATTAGAGCCGGATAACAGCGCCATTGCAGAAGAGCGTGAAAAACGCAAAGCGCAGGCGCGTAAATATAAAGAAGAAAAAACTGATCAGCCTGAAAGCACAGATAAAAAAGACGCAGTAGCCGCCGCCATTGCCCGTGCAAAGGCGAAAAAGGCCGCAGCCCAAGCATCATCTGAGTCTGAGCCAGCAGCAACAGATGATAAAAAGGCAGCCGTAGCTGCTGCAATCGCCCGGGCTAAAGCCAAAAAAGCAGCTGCAGAAGGCACTGCTGACCCTGAAGCCAATGCAGCGCCAAGCGATAAAAAGGCTGCCGTTGCTGCCGCAATTGCCAGAGCTAAGGCCAAGAAAGCTGCTAAAGAGGCGGAAGAAGCTGGCGCAAGCGTGAGCGAACAAGCAGAAGCCGCCCCAACAGAAAGCGCCGAGGAAGATCCACGTAAAGCCGCCGTTGCTGCCGCAATTGCCAGAGCTAAGGCCAAGAAAGCAGCTAAAGAGTCTGAAGAAGCTGGCGAGAGCACAGTCGAACAAGCAGAAGCTGCTCCAACACAAAGCGCTGAGGAAGATCCACGTAAAGCCGCCGTTGCTGCCGCAATTGCCAGAGCTAAGGCCAAGAAAGCCGCTAAAGAGGCTGAAGAAGCTGGCGAGAGCACAGTCGAACAAGCAGAAGCTGCTCCAACACAAAGCGCTGAGGAAGATCCACGTAAAGCCGCCGTTGCTGCCGCAATTGCCAGAGCTAAGGCCAAGAAAGCAGCTAAAGAGGCTGAAGAAACTGGCGAGAGCACAGTCGAACAAGCAGAAGCCGCTCCAACACAAAGCGCCGAGGAAGATCCACGTAAAGCCGCCGTTGCTGCCGCAATTGCCAGAGCTAAGGCCAAAAAAGCCGCTAAAGAGGCGGAAGAAGCAGGCGCAAGCGTTAGCGAACAAGCAGAAGCCGCTCCAACGGAAAGCGCCGAGGAAGATCCACGCAAAGCCGCCGTGGCCGCCGCAATTGTCAGAGCTAAGGCTAAGAAAGCCACTAAAGAGGCACAAGAAGCTAGCGAAAGCGTGAGTGAGCAAGGCAAAGAAGCAAATGAGCCAACGGCGGGATCAGAAACAGACTCCAGCGGTACAGAGCAAGGTGCTGAGGGCACATCTGAGCAGCAACAAGCCAGCCCTGAAGCACGTAAAAAAGCCGCCGTTAAAGCCGCAATTGCGAGAGCAAAAGCGAAGAAGCAAGCGAAAGAACAAGAAGGAAATGAACCGTCATGAAACTAACCATGGCCTCATCCCCGCACAATCATAGCCATAAATCAGTCAACAAAATCATGATGACCGTCATGGCAGCCTGTATTCCCGGGATCTTAGTCCAAACCTACTATTTTGGTTTTGGTGTATTGATCCAGTTGGCTTTGGCGCTTATTACCGCAAGCCTTGCTGAAGCGCTAGTGCTAAAGCTAAGAGGTCGAGCGATATGGCACAGCCTCAGCGACGGTAGTGCTTGGCTCACTGCTGTGCTACTGGCCATCAGTATTCCGCCACTAGCCCCTTGGTGGATAACTGTCATTGGCGCATTTTTTGCCATCGCAATTGTAAAACAGCTATACGGTGGCCTAGGCTTTAACCTTTTCAACCCGGCCATGGCGGCCTATGTATTATTGCTGATCTCCTTCCCTGTACAAATGACTTCATGGTCACCTATTCAAGCGCTCACGCTAGAGTCGCTAAGCTTTGTCGACCAACTCGCGATGATCTTTACCGAGTCCACCAGCCAAGGTGTCTCACTTGACGTATGGCGTGCAGGGGTGATTGACGGTGCGACTGGTGCCACGCCATTAGACTCGGTAAAAACCGCAGTCTCGCAAGGCTTAACCGTGAATGAGGCGATGAATAAGCAGGGTTTTGGAGCACTTGCGGGACTTGGTTGGCAATATGTTAACCTGGCCTTTTTGCTAGGTGGTCTTTATCTGCTAAAAGCCAAAGTGATCAACTGGCATATTCCTGCAGCCTTTATTACCAGTCTTGGCCTTGCTAGCGCAATTGGCTATATCATTGCCCCTGAATCAGAGCCGGGCACCCTATTCCATTTGTTAAGTGGCGGCACTATGCTTGGTGCCTTTTTTATAGCCACCGATCCGGTGTCGGCCTCTACCACTAACTTAGGTCGCCTGATTTACGGCGCGGCAATCGGCTTAACAGTCTATGTTATTCGTCAATTTGGTGGCTATCCAGACGCCGTTGCATTTGCAGTTGTGATCATGAATATGGCAGTACCACTTATCGATCATTACACTCAGCCTCGTACTTATGGTCATGGAGCAAAATCATGATAATTCAATCGATGCAGAAAAATGGCCTCATCCTAGCGGCATTTGCACTGGCAACAACAGGAGCGGTCGCACTGATTAATGACCTCACTAAAGATAAAATTGCCAGCCAAGAGCAGCAGCACCTGATGCAACTACTTTCTCAGGTGATTGCAGCAGATAAGTACGACAATACTCTGTATTTGGATTGCACCACCAGCAACGCCTTAGAACTCGGCCCTGGTGGCCCGCACACAATTTACAGAGCCAGACTCAATGGCGAACCCTCAGCTCTTTTAGTGAGACACATCACCCCCAAAGGCTACAGTGGCAATATTGATGTCTTAACCGCTATCGATAGACAAGGTCTGATCTCAGGTGTGCGTGTAACGCGCCATGAAGAAACCCCAGGCCTTGGTGATAAGGTCGAGCTGGCAAAATCGGCTTGGGTAATGACTTTCAACGGTGTTCAAGTTGAAGGTGAAGCAGATCCTAAAATGAATGTGAAAAAAGACGGCGGTCAATTTGATTCATTTACTGGCGCAACCATTACCCCACGTGCCGTGGTAACCTCGGTAAATCAGGCCGCATGGTTTGCCAAAACGCATTTTGATGCGCTATTTAACGCGCCTAATACTTGCGAGGTGTCGCAATGAGTCAGTTAAAATCGCTCTTTCAAGAAGGTACATGGCAAAATAACCCTGCACTGGTACAGCTTTTAGGGCTATGTCCGCTCCTTGCGGTGACTTCAACGGTAACCAATGCGTTAGGGCTTGGTATCGCCACACTACTGGTACTGGTTGGTTCTAACTTTACCGTATCGGTGGTGAGAAACTGGGTGCCAAAAGACATTCGTATTCCCGTGTTTGTGATGATCATCGCTGCCTTTGTTACGGTTATTCAACTGCTCATGAACGCTTATACCTTTGGTCTGTATCAATCCCTTGGTATATTTATTCCGTTGATCGTGACCAACTGCGCCATTATTGGTCGTGCCGAGGCATTCGCTTCGAAGAATAGTCCGCTGTTATCGGTTTGGGATGGTTTAATGATGGGACTAGGTTTTGCACTGGTGCTATTTGTACTGGGTGCAATGCGCGAACTCATTGGTCAAGGAACACTATTTGATGGTGCCGAGCTACTCCTTGGCAACTGGGCAAGTGTATTGCGTATTGAGATCTTCTCATTCGATCATCAATTTTTAGTTGCAATCCTGCCACCTGGCGCCTTTTTAGGGCTTGGCTTTTTGATTGCTGCTAAAAACATTATCGACGCCCAACTCAAAGCCAAAGCAGCGCCAACAGCCGAAGAAGTAAAAGGCCCAAGAGCACGGGTCACTAACTTAAACTAATGCGGTAATAATGCCAATTTGCAGCGATACCGTCACTATCGCTGCTTAATGAAAACAACTGCATGCTACCGTCATTGAATTTAGCAAGTAAATCTTATGAATAAACAAAAACGTATAGAAATACTCACGCGGCTCAGGGACGAAAATCCGCACCCTGAAACTGAGCTAGAATACTCGTCACCCTTCGAGCTTTTAGTTGCCGTTACCCTCTCAGCACAAGCCACTGATGTTGGGGTAAACAAAGCGACACGCAAACTCTTCCCTGTTGCCAACACGCCTGAGAAAATTCTGGAGCTTGGCCTTGAGGGCTTAAGAGACTATATCAAAACCATTGGTTTGTTTAATTCAAAAGCCAATAACGTCTATAAAATGTGTCAGATCCTCGTTGACAAACACGGCTCCGAAGTTCCTGAAAACCGTGAAGCGCTAGAGGCACTGCCAGGTGTCGGCCGGAAAACCGCCAACGTGGTACTAAACTGCGCTTTTGGCTGGCCCACTATTGCTGTAGACACCCATATATTCCGCGTCTCCAACCGCACCAAATTTGCCATGGGTAAAGATGTAGTAGCAGTCGAGCAAAAGCTGGAAAAGGTTGTACCAAAAGAGTTTAAAGTGGACGTCCACCATTGGCTTATTCTCCATGGCCGCTATGTGTGTACTGCGCGTAAACCTAAATGCGGCAGCTGTATTATTGAAGACTTATGTGAGTTTAAAAAGAAGACTGATAGTTAATCTTTGTTTTAGCATAAGCACAACTTTTATTTGTGGTGGTTACCGTGAATTTGTTGTTTCGTAAAATTGTTCAAGCGATATGAAAGCACAGATCGCTGCGTAAAGCAGCTCCTACTTCAAGCCACATTCGTATCGACGTGATGGTTAGCCTAAGGCAATACCACTGCTGAATACCCTATTCCATCTGGTCCGTTACCAGTAGGGAGTTCAAATAAGGTTTTGCCAGATACAATATCTATAACAAGGACCTTATTTTTTTGGTAAGCGGATAAAAATAAAGTGCGATCGTCTGGATGGAGGATCACGCCTTTTGGTCCTGTTCCCGGCTCAAACTTTATTTGACGCAGCTTTTCTTTGTGCATTGCATCGATCACATCAAGGGTGTGATTCCTATAGTCTGAGATCACAGCAAACTGCTCATCGCGGGTAAGTAACACACGGTATGGAAAGCTATAGCCTTTCCATTGCTTAATTATACGCTCATTTGCTACATCAAACACGGTAACTAAGCCATCATCGTTGCTACCAACCCAGAGCTCTGAGCCACTTTTATTTATGGTGATAGCCTCTGGTACTTTTGGCATTGAAATTTTGCGAAGTAAGGCACCTGACTTTACATCTAATTCAGACACTGAATCTGCGCGCATATTTGTGGTGTAAACACGCTCGCTAGACGCCGGCAGCGCCACCATATGAGAGCCTCTTTGCTCTGTTGCTATTACTTTATCAATTTTCCCCGACTCTATATCAACGATTACCACACTGTCGGAGCCTTCAGACGATACTGCAACGCGTTTTTGGTCTTTTAAAAACAACACGCCATGTGGCCTTGGATAACGAGAAAAATCAATGGTTTTAACTTTTTTTGCTTGCCGAACGTCAAAAACACTTAGACTATTGCCACGTGCATAATTAGTGACAACAGCCGTATGCCCGTCGGCACTCATTGCTAATTCATGTGGTCCTCTGCCGGTTGCGAGCGTCAGCTTAATTTTTCGGCTGCTAAGATCGATGAAATCAACCGAGTCCCCCTTTTTATTTACAACAACCAATGTTCCCGACAAGTTATTTGTATCAGCCCATGAAGGGAAGCTGATTAAACACCCAAATAAGAACACATACACAACATAATTAACCAATCTCATTTTGACTCCTATTGATCTGTTAGCTAATACTGTTGTTTTTATCACTACTGTATTTATCATTGAAAAGCAATCGTAATACAGCCTTCAAAAACACCCTATCCCAAATTTAACTCAGACATGCCTGATACTCGAAACCTTCCTGTTTCCTATGTTGAATAGCACACTTTCCATCACTCGCAACAACTTCCTCGCCTACATCCGTTTTACAATTTCTAGAACATTTTCAATGTATTGATTTCACAAATCACTACGCTTTCTTTATGCTAATGAAAGTCTTTAAATTTTAATGCGAATATCATTATGCTACCTGTCCTTCGTATCTTGTTAATAGAACAAGAGCCAGCTGTATTGCAAGCGCTCTCAAGCAATTTGTCAAAAACGATCCCTAATTTTGAGCGAGAGGATGTTCAAATCGATATTATTGAATGTCTCGAACTTTCAAAAGCCTTGGAGCATGTCACTGAAGATGGTGATATTCAAGCTGTCGTGCTGAGTTGGGATGTGCAACAGAAAAGTGGCGAACAAACCTATAGTCGCTTTATCGAGCAATTAAAAAGTATTCGTCTAGAATTACCGGTTTATGTTATTGGTGATGACACTAAAGGGCTTGAGATAGTCAACGAATCCGAGGAAATCGAGTCTTTCTTCTTTAAAGATGAAGTTATCTCAGATCCTGAAGCCATTTTAGGGTATATGATCAACGACTTTGATGACAGAGCCGAGACGCCATTTTGGACGGCGTATCGCAGTTATGTCGGCGAAGCGAACGACTCTTGGCATACTCCAGGTCACAGCGGCGGTTCGAGCTTTAGAAACTCTCCTTATATCAAAGATTTTTATCAATTCTATGGCCGTAATGTATTTGTCGGAGACTTGTCTGTATCGGTTGATTCGTTAGGTTCACTGTCAGACAGCACCAATACCATTGGCCGCGCTCAGGAATCCGCAGCAGCAACGTTTGAGGTTAAACGCACCTACTTCGTGACCAACGGTTCGTCCACCTCGAATAAAATTATTTTGCAAACCCTACTTCGCAAAGGTGATAAGGTGATCATCGACCGCAACTGTCATAAGTCTGTGCACTATGGCATTTTGCAATCGGCCAGTTTCCCTATCTATTTATCGAGTATCTTAAATCCCAAATATGGCATATTCGCACCGCCTTCACTGGCTGACATCAAGCAAGCGATTGAACAAAATACCGATGCAAAACTACTGGTGCTCACAGGCTGTACCTATGATGGTTTGCTGAGCGATCTGAAACAAGTCGTAGAATTCGCCCATCAGCATGGCATCAAAGTCTTTATTGATGAAGCTTGGTTTGCTTACTCGCTATTTCATCCCAGTTTGCGCCATTATTCCGCCATTCATGCAGGTGCCGATTATGTTACTCATTCGGCGCATAAAGTCGTATCGGCATTTTCGCAGGCGTCTTATATCCATATTAATGACCCTGATTTTGATGCTGATTTCTTCCGTGAGATTTACAGTATCTACGCCAGCACCTCGCCCAAATACCAACTTATAGCGTCTTTGGATGTGTGCCAAAAGCAGCTAGAGATGGAAGGCTATAAGTTACTCAATGCACTGCTGAACCATGTTGCAGAATTCAAACAGCAGATGGCCTCGCTCAAACATATAAAAGTGCTTGATAAGCAAGATTTTATGAACATATTCCCACATTTTAGTGGCGATAATATGGGGCATGATCCGCTTAAAATCCTCATCGATATTAGTGAACTGCCATACTCATTAAAGGATATTCATAAGTTTCTGCTAGACGAAATTGGGCTGGAGATTGAGAAATACACGCACAGTACCATCTTAGTCTTACTAACCTTGGGTGGTACACGCTCAAAGATCATTCGTTTATACAATGCCTTAAAGAAGCTCGATGGCGGCAAGGTAAAACTATCGAAGTCAACGCGACGCTCGCGCTTGCCTGAGAATTTACCCGCAATTGACCTTGCTTGTATTCCTAGTGATGCCTTCTACGGTGAACGTGAATCTGTACCTATTAGCAAGAGCAACAACCGTATTTGTGCAGGTTTAGTCACCCCATATCCTCCGGGTATTCCGCTTTTGGTGCCGGGTCAACATATTACCCAAGAGCATATTGAATATCTCAAGGAACTGGCAGGCCAAGGATTGACCATTCAAGGTAGTTTCGATGGTGAGATCTACGTGCTTAAGGAGCAAGAGGAAAAATAAAGCGAGCCACTATCGTTAGTTGACTCACTGAGCAGCGATGTCATTAGACATTGCTGCACCAGCATTACATAAAAGATTATAAAGAGCTGTTAACTCACTGAGTATAGCCTTAACTGAGAAACAATTTGTTTATCAGGCTAATTACTACTAAGAATTATGATCCACCTGAGAACACATAAAAATTTAAAAATCAAATCGTTACCATCAAGTCCTGTATTATTACCCTTTAGCCTAAATTGACTAGCTCTACCCATCTAATCAATACACGCTGATAGAAAGGCACTATCTTTGGCTCAGCTTAAGATATTCCACTGATGATACAAAGTAATCAACCTGAGTCTTGGATAAGGAATAAGCTAACTTATTGTTTTTAAAGTTCACCTTAATTTCCCCCTTGTCCAGCCAGAGAGTTTTAGTGGTAACACTGCTTCCTGTAGGCAAGGCAAATTTACGCACCAATAGCTGGCATAGGGAGTGAATTCAATGCAGTTAGCGCTAATACTAATCCGATAAATAGTATTCTACGCTCGTGACCACACGTACAATTTTGATCTGCGGTGTATTACTGTCTCTATCGCGAATGCTAAATTGCCCTTGTCTTGCTGATTTTATTTTGCCAAGTACAGAGTCGGAATCTTTAGCAAATTTGACCGCCACTTCTCGTGCTTTTTGTGTGGCTTCTTGCACCATTTCAGGCTTAATATCATTAAGGCCAGTAAACAAATATTCAACTCGATTTTGATAATCATCTTTGGTGATGGCAATACCTTGTTTGGCCAGCTCACTTAACTGCCCTAGCGCTTGCGATACCTTATCTGGATTATTGGAGTACACTGTCACACCAGCTTTTGCCACATACCGAAACCCCTGATTATTTTGTCCGTACTCTTGGGCGTATTTATCTGTAATAGAAGGCGCTGATATCGAAAGCTCGGAAGCATCAAAGCCATGTAAGGTTAAGAACGCGCGGATAGCTGCGTTTTTCTTTTCAGTGCGCTCAACCAACGCTTCCAGATCGTTATCTGCATCACGATAAAATACAGGCCAAATCACCGTATCTGCCGTTACTTCCTTTTCCGATAACCCCTTTACACTTACCGTTCGCTCCATTCCTTTTACTTCTAGAATGGTCGATTTTACCATCCAGCCACTCACTATCACCGCCAGTGATAGCAAAGCCGCAGGAGCTAAATATTTACTCATAGTAGACATATCTTTGTCCTCAACGTTACGCCTCAGTCATGGTTTTCGTACAATTATTATAGGGATAGATCAAAGTCTACCTTAATTGCACTCGAAAACTGCGAGCAAAATGGTAGAGTGGTGCTTATGAGCTGCGGCTGAACTAGGAAACAGTATGAGCGTAAAGCGTATTAGCCAATTTTTTAACCCCCAATCTATTGCGGTGATTGGTGCTTCTAACAATCCAGATCGCGCCGGCTTTATTGTAATGCGTAACTTGCTGCAAGGCGGCTTTAAAGGGCCCATTATGCCCGTCAGCCCAAAACATACCGCAGTGCATGGAGTGCTTGCTTACAATACTATTAGACAGTTACCCAAAGTCCCTGATCTCGCTGTTATTTGTACCAACAAACAAACCCTAGTGCAAATCATCAATGAGCTTGGCGAAATTGGTTGTCAGCATGCAATCATCATCGCGGCGGGTCTCGATAATCAGCATAAACAACTATTAAAAGAAGCCGCCAAAATAGCCAAAGTCACCTTGCTTGGTCCTAATTGCCTCGGTTTACTCATTCCTCACTTGGGTATTAATGCTAGTTTTTCTCATACGGTTGCAGCACCCGGTAAGCTTGCTTTTATTTCACAATCGGCGGCGGTATGTTCAACCATACTGGACTGGGCACAACATAAAAAAATCGGCTTTTCTTACTTTGTTTCCGTTGGGGATTGCCTTGATATCGATTTCGACGAACTACTCGATTTCCTCGGACGGGATCCAAAAACCCAAGCTATTTTGCTTTATATTGATAATATCGACGATGTTAGGCGCTTTATTTCCGCAGCTCGAGCCGCTGCATTTAGTAAGCCCGTCATCGCCATAAAAACCGGTAAAACCAAGGCTGGCGCAATCGCTGCGCTGAATCACACCGGCGGCAATACCTCCGATGACGCAGTTTATGATGCCATGTTCCAACGTGCAGGTATGCTGAGGGTAAACGATCTTAGGGAGCTATTTGCTGCCACTCAAACCCTTGCTTTACACCCCAAATTGCTGCAAGTAGAACAGCTGACCATTTTAACCAATGGTGGCGGCCCTGGCATTATGGCGGTCGATACCTTACTACAGAACTCAGGCAAACTGGCGGTACTAAGCGAGCAGACCAAGCAAGCGCTCAGCGCCCTGATCCCACAAACGGATCATGCTTGTAACCCTATAGATATTTTTGGTGATTCCTCGCCAAAACGTTACCAACAAGCACTAGAAGTTCTGTTAAAAGCTGACGAAGTCAAAAACTTATTGATAATTCATACTCCTTCAGCGCTTGCGCCAAGTACCGCTTATGCCGAGATCATTGCACAAACCCTAGCCAAAATTCCAAAAATGGCGCGCCCTTATGTGATGACGAATTTTATGGGTGAAGAAGCGGCATATGCTGCAAGGCTTGTATGCGCAAATGCTAAGATCCCAACTTATCGTACACCCGAAGGTGCAGTTGGTGCCTTTATGCACTTGGTGAGCTACCGCCGAAACCAAAAACATCTCACACAGACACCAGAATCCTACAGTGATGAAGACCAGCTGCAACACCTGCAAAGCAAACGTTTAATCAATGACTTTTTAAACTCTGGCGCCAATAAACTCGCGACCCATTTAGCTTCTCAAGTGCTGGCTAATTACGATATAGAATGTATAGAGACGCAAATCGCACTCACCCCCTCAGAAGCAAAAGAGCAAGCTCAGCAGCTTGGCTTTCCCGTTGCACTTAAACTGATAAGTCATGACATCCCCTCTAAGTCGGAAGTAGGTGGGGTTGTGCTCAACCTCAATGATGCCGAAGAAGTAGAGCAAACCGCATTTTCGATGTTACTACGGATCCGCGAGGCTGCCCCCGAAGCTGAAATAGAAGGCTTCTCTTTACAACGCATGGCAAAACGCGCAGGAGGACAAGAATTACGGATAGCAGTAAAAACCGAACCCGGTGTTGGCCCTGTTATTTTACTGGGTGAAGCGGGCACCGGGCTTAATTTCTCGCAAGCTGCGGTGGCATTACCGCCACTGAATATGAACCTTGCAAAGTACCTGATTGCAGCCGCCCATGACAAAGGCTTTATCAAGGAGCGAGCACTGCCTGAAAAGGTCGATAAATACCGTCTGTGCGCCCTACTCACTCGTGTCTCTCAAATGGTAGTCGACCAACCCGATATTATTGATATGGAACTCAACCCTATTTTGGCCTGTTCGGGTCAGTTCCAAGTGCTCGACGCCAGTATTACGCTAAGACGATACGAGCCAGTATCAGGCCGTAAACGCTTGGCCATCCGGCCTTACCCCCGAGAGTTGGTAAAAACCGTGACATTAAAAGATGGCCGCCCTGCAACCTTGAGACCTATTCGCCCTGAGGATGAAAGAGCGCACCAAGAATTTGACCAGTCTTTAAGTAAAGAAGATAGATACCGCCGCTTTTTTGGCGAGCTGCCGCAATTTAATCATGAGCAACTCGCCAAAATGACGCAAATTGACTACGACCGAGAAATGGCGTTTATCGTCACTGTGCCGAATAAATCTAGCTACCAAACGCTTGGGGTATCACGCGTATTGATGGACCCAGATAACCAAGTGGCTGAATTTGCCGTAGTGGTACGCTCAGACTGCCAAGGACTTGGGCTTGGACGAATACTCATGGAAGCTGCTATAAAACACTGTCGTAAACAAAACGTACAAAGTATAGAAGGGATCACTCTGCCAGAAAATAGCGGTATGATAGGTCTTGCCAAAAAGCTCGGATTCACCGTATCTCGAGATTTTGAGGAAGGCACCATTCAGATGGTGTTACACTTAAACTAAACACAAAAAAGATAAGGGATGCTGGCAACTTGATGCAACTTCACATCAGAGAAAAAACGGCTGCGGTGCTCGAGGCTACAGGGCAATACCGCCGACTCGGGCGGGCAGTTGATATCTTCCTCATCACCCTGATTTTAACCAATGTCGTTGCCATCGTGTTGGAATCTGAGCGCGACTTAGCAACTGTGTACCATCACTACTTTCTCACCCTAGAGTTAGTCAGTGTGACCATCTTCGCCATTGAATACTTACTGAGATTTTGGTGCTGTGTCGATAAGCTTGATTACCGCCATTTGGATATACCAAATTGGAAAAAGCGCCTAAAGTATCTGATATCACCGCTGGCGGTGATTGATCTCATCGCTATTTTGCCAACCATATTAATGGCCTTTATCACCTTTGATCTGCGTTTTTTACGTGTTATTCGATTACTCAGGATCTTTAAGCTGACGCGCTACTCTCGGGCCATGCAGTTGCTACTCGCAGCATTTAAAGAAGAATCGAGTTCATTACTTGCCGCCTTTTTTATCATGAGCGTTGTGCTAATCATGGCCTCTTGCGGAATTTATCTTATTGAACACGATGTGCAACCGGATAAATTTGGCTCCATTCCTAAAGCGATGTGGTGGGCGATGGCTACTCTAACCACCGTGGGTTATGGCGATGTTGTGCCTATCACCCCGCTTGGACAATTTTTTGGTGGCCTTATCACTTTACTCAGTATGGGCATGGTCGCGATCCCCACCGGCCTCTTGGCCTCAAGCTTTGCGGACCAAATGCGCAAACGTCGAGATGCATTCAATGAGGCGGTATTGCATGCGTTAGTCGATGGTGATGTCGACAAAAGTGAACAAGCCCATTTAGAAGCCCTTCGTATAGAGCTTGGCTTAAGTCAATTGGAAGCAAACCAAGCAATTAAACTAATGAGTAGTCAACGCGTCCATCATATGTACTGTCGTCACTGTGGTAAAAAGCTGTAGCCAAAGAGACTACAGCTATATTTCAGAGAGTAGCTGCGAGACTTGTTCGCCACTAATCGCCGAGCTGAAACGGTAACCTTGATAATAATCAACTCGCTCTGCTTTGATGCGTTGATACTGTAGATCGTTTTCCACCCCTTCTGCGACACATTTTAATCCCAATCCATGCGCTAAATTTACACATGAGCGAATAATTAAATAGCTTTCAGGATCCTCAGCAATTTGCTGTACAAAGCTTTTATCTATCTTGATGACATCAATAGGCAATTGTTGCAGATAGGTCAAAGAGGCATACCCCGTCCCAAAGTCATCCATATAGATACGACAGCCCAGTGCTTTTATTTCTTTCATCACTTTCACCGCGCTCTCAACGTTAGAAAGCAGAGCTGTTTCTGTTATCTCAAAGGCCACAGAATGACCCGACACTTTACTGCGGCACAGTGCTTGTTGAATATCCTCGACTAAGCTTGAGGATTCAAAATCAATGGCCGAGAGATTAATGGATATATATAGGTCTTGCTTCATGGTTTGCCAGTGTCTCAATTCAACTAATGCCCGAGAAAGGGTTTGTAAGGTAAGCTCGGTAACGACACCGGCATGTTCAGCAGCAAGCGCATACTCCTGCGCACAAAACTCGCTATTTTCAGGCCAGCGTAATAGCGCTTCAAAGCCAAGCAGAGTATCGCTTTCTACATCGACAATAGGCTGATAATGATTACTAAATTCACCATTTTTTAAGGCCCTCATAAGTGCTTGCTCGACTTCTCGTGAACGCCTAACCTTGCCATTCATTTCTTCGCGAAAAAACTGATAACTGGAAATTTGCTGTACATTAACATGCTCAAGCGCAGCCTTTGCAGCTTGGTTTAACTCAAAAGCGTCTGACGCATCGTCGGGATACATTGCAATACCAATGGCAGGTTGCATAAGTACGGTATGCCCTGCGGCTTCAATTGGAGTACTAAATGAGTGAACCAAACACTCAACATACTGATGAACCTGTTCAGGGTTGTCGAGGTGCTCCATCAACACATAAAACGACTTATCATGCCCCGTCGCTAAGCTATCTAACTCACGGAAGCAGCAGCGTAGCTTTGTTGCAAGCAGAGGAAGCAACTCAGCGACAAAGTCTGCACCATAGATATCGTATAGGTTCTGCAAACGGTTAAACTTTATGACCAAAAGTGCGAAATGTGTATGTTGCGAATGCACGATTGCGTGCTGCACTCTATCCATCAATAACGCTTTATTTGGTAACTTAGTTTGTAAATCATAGTTAGCAAGCTGGTATAGCTCTTTTTCTGTGCGCTTTTGCTGGCTAATATCGGTAAGCACCACCACATAACTGTATAGTTCACCATCGCTATTCGCCACGGCACTAATTTTTATAAGTACGTCTCTTTCGTCACCATTGGGCAAACTCACCACTTCCTCAGAGCTTAAATGCTGATGCACAGCCAGCGCCAACGTCTGGCGTAGATACATCATACGTTTTTGTCTCGACATCCCAAGCTTCACCGCTGTGCTTGATGATGGGATAGAGTCAAGGTTAAAGGCATTTTGCATCGCCCGATTACAAGCCTGAATACGCAGTCTTTTGTCTAAGATCATTACCCAGTCACGGGTCTGCTCAAACGCCGCCCCAAATAATGCGGCTCGCTCTTCAAATAAACGCTCACGCGTTAAGTTGGTATAGGTGCCTGCCACCTGAGTTGGATTACCTTCATCCCACTCAAGTACCTTGCCAAAGTCCTTATACCAACGCCACTGACCTTTGCTGTCTTTTAATCGATAAGTACAGTCGATAAAGCCTTTGTTCGTTGTGACGAACTCAAGCCACTGTAAGCGAAACATGGCTCTATCCGAGGGATGTATCTTTTGCAGATAATCATCCAAGCCGACACTCTCAAGCTCGTAATCGAGCTCCGTAACTAATCGAGGCTGATAGATTAAGGTACTACCCGCATGCCACTCCCATACGCCGGAGTTACTTCCCTCTAGCGCCATTTTCAACCTAGCTTCGCGGTCTTGTGTTTCCTTATGAGCGGCAAGAATAAGTTGCTCAACGCGATACTTTCGATAGCTCCAAAGAGACAGTAGTAAGAGCGTAAGAAAAACATATCCGGCAATCGCAACAGGTGAGCGCCACGCGGGGTAATTTACATTAATGGTTAATTTTGCAGGCGGTGTATAATCTCCCGTTAACGGATCTTTAGCCCAAACTTTTAACGCATATTCACCGGGATTAAGTTTAGGAAATACCACGCGATTTTGATTACGACTCAGGATCTTCTGACCACCAGATATTTGATACTCATAAATAATCCGATCCTGATAACTAAATGCCATTGCAGAGAATGACACTTCGAGTCCAATGTCATCATGCTCAAGCTCGATGTGATCAAATTGCTTTAATCCGGCTTTTTGATTTGGGCGAGAAATTAAATCCACGCTGGTGATATTGACATGATCAAGTAATGGCTTTTTAGGTCTGTTGTCATCGGGAGAAAACACCACAAACCCTTTCAACATACCATAGGCTATGCGACCGTCTTCCAACATCACCGACGCGCCACCGTTAAACTCATTAGAAAGTATGCCATCTTCGGTCGTGAATTGTTGTAAATGCAAATTATCTGGGTCTAGACGCCAAATACCTTTATGAGATGACATCCAAATCATACCTTCCTTGTCTTGACGCATTTCATACATCAAAGTATCTATTTTATGGGCTTTTAAATCGATGTTATAAATTGGCTCGTAACCATCTAACGTCAGACCAATCAAACCAAAGGATGATAGCGACAACCACAAGATATTATTTTTATCTATGGTGTAGGTAGTGATATCGACCGCTAAATGCTTATTTGCTTTCGGCGCTTTATAGATCTCAGTTAGCGTTTCCAACTGCGGATCATATTGCAGCAATACGCCAGCATAGTAGTAAAGGGGTTTAAGCGGTTCGTTTGGAAGTGGTGGGTAGAAGCCATAAGTAAGAAACGGATCGACATTTTCAAATGACTTCGTCAGGTGTGTCAGCTCTGCTGTATTAATATCGTAAACGAACATCCCAACGTCACTATTGACGAAATAAAACTTACCATCAGATAACAACTCCCCACCTTTCACAAAGGATGTCAATATCTCTTTATCTTCTGGATTGTTAGCCTTGGGCCTTGTTACTTCGTGAGTAATAGGGTCAAAGACAAACAGTCCTTTTACCGTCGTGAGCCAAAGCTTATTTTTATACTCCGCAATCTTCCAGATAATAAACTCTGAGAGAATTTCGTCACCCAAGTAACCCTTTAGAAACTGTTTAGTCTCTCTGGTTTTTGGATTGTATCGTGTTAGGCCGTCATTCGTTGCCAGCCACAAAAATTGATTAGATTCATGCATCGCCCAGACATTACTGTGAGAAAAACCTTCACCTTCAACGGTAAGATCACTAACATTATCAAACGCCAGCGTACTGTCTGGTAAGTAAAATGCACCGTCTTCTTTTGTGGCGACCCAAAGGCCACCATAGTTGTCTTTAACAATATCGATAATACTGGTATTTGACGGCAAAAATACGCTTGAAGACAAACGCCTATCTCGAACCGCATTACCATCTTCAATCGTGTAATAAACAAGACCTTTGTCAGTACCAAGCAGCAAGGTATGTTCATCATGCCTGAGCATTTTCCATATGTTTAGTTCGGGAAGCAGCGTTTTAAACTGTACCTCTGCGTCAAAATCTTTTAGTAGTTGAGAAATATCTAGCTCATACATCCCCTGAACCGCACCCACGAGCAAGGTATCCTGGTCTAAAATAAATAGTGATTTAGTATTTGTTTGATAAGGATGTTCAATGGGAGCAAGGTGATCGAGGGTTCTTAATTTTTTCGTTGTTAAATGATATGCAAACAAGCGCTCTGAAGTGGCGATAAACAAGATGTCTTGATGTTGATAAACAGCGCGTATAAAACCACTTTCTTCATCTAACGGTAAAGTCACCTCACTCTTGAGCTTACCTGAGTGGATATTGAGGGTCGCAACATCATTGGTACGCACAACCCACATATGATCATCATCTTTGGTCAAAACAATATTAACCAAATTAGAATAAAACTCGTCCTCTGTAGACGGTGGTTCTATATATTTTCTATACTCATCTTTCATCGGATCGTATCGCAGTAACCCTGCAATACCCGTCGTGATCCAAATCCCACCAAGGTTGTCCTGATAGATATAATTTACCTGCACTTTATCAAGTACGCCATCGGGTCCATTTACATCCAATACCTGATAGCCATCGTAACGGTTAAGCCCACCTTCAGTGGAAAGCCATAGATACCCTTGCTCGTCGATAAGCAGTGTATTGACGTAACTTTGTGATAACCCTTCAGCAGGTGAAAGTCGTGAAATTTGCGCGGCATTTACCAATGCAGTAAATAGGCAAATGCAAAATATAAAACACAGGCGAAACATAAAAGGCCGAGATTGTTAATTAGACGTAATACATTGCCACGAGTTGACGGTTTTGTCCAAGATAACTAGATAAGCGAGAAGCGAGTTCAGACGGTAATTGGCATGAGTTATTTTGAAACCCAAGTGCGGTATAAAAATGACAGAGGTGGCGATATGCAAAGGTATAAACTGTTTGCCCAGGGTTTACACTGCGAAAATGATAAACAGCTGATTCAATTAATTTTTTTGCAACACCTTTGCGTCTAAACTGCGGTGCAACATAAACGCCTACAAGTAACCAATAGCCATCTACAGGCTGTAAACGACAAGCCGCTATAATTTTACTATTATCTTTAACTACCCAAACGTTGTCGTGTTTTGCAGCTCGTCCTCGTGCTTTTTGAGCATCATAAAACTTATTAACGAGCGGTGTCATTATCGCTGGGAGTAGTTCAACCGAATACATCAAGCAAGCATCAGGCTCAAGTAAAATTCAAACTTTTGCTTCAACGTATCCTGTTCAGAGAGTGGCCTTTGATTGATCGCGTCATAGATTGCTTCTCTACTTTTTTTGCCTCGTTTTATTTGGTACGCCCAAAACGATGCTTCATACTCAAGTTGAATTTGGTATTTTTCTTGTCTAGGTAGCAAACATAGGTTGTGGCTCATTACACATCATTCAATTTTAAGTGAAGGGAACCACAAGTGTATCACAAGCCAACACACCTATTGCAGCAAAATCTAGTTTTGATTAAACCGAGATGCTGTGCACTTTTTTGTAAAAATTATGTATACTAATAGCCTCTACTTCTAAGTAATCAGTTGACGGAGTTGGATTGAAAACCGCATTACTATGTTTAATTATGATGATTTCAACGGCGACTCAAGCAGCCACAGATACGCCAAAAGTTATGCATTTCAATCAACCGCCAAAGACCCCGCAAGCACTCTATGTAATTGAACTTATGGGAATGGTTTATCAATCTCTCGACATAGAGCTACGCCTTGAAGAATTTAATCACAAAGGCTCTCTAATTGCAGCTAATGCAGGAAACCTAGATGGACAGTTAGCTCGAGTTGCGAGCGTGGAAAAGGAGTATCCAAACTTGCGTCGTGTTGATTACCCGTTGTTTCAGTTTAACTTGCAGCTATTCACCCTTTGTGGCGATTGTAAACTTAGGGAGCTTCAATCCTTAACGGTTCGCAGCGGCTATCCTGTAGCGACCACATATTTGGCTGAGCACCAAATCCAAGCTTATGTTATCGGGGTGAAAAGCGCGGTAGCACAACTCAATTTAGTCATGCAGAAGCAAGTTGAAGGAGCACTTATTCTCGACTTTCACTTGAAGCCACATTTAAAAAATATCAATGAAGAAACCCTACAAATAAAAAATTTAGCCGTCGTTGAGAGCTTTCACTTCGTGCATAAGCGCAATGAACAATTAATTCCACTAATCAAGGCAAAACTAGAGGAATTCGAACGAAAGGGGGTAATAAAAATGCTCAAAGCTAAATATCAAATTTAAAGTTTTCTCCTGTTTGCTCATCTGTTTGCTCCGTTTTTGATTTACGTTGCAAGTACCTTTTATATCGTTGCTGACACAGCGCAATAACTTTACGTTTTTGCTCGTTATTAAGATTATTCCACTCAAAGCGCTCTTCGCGACTGCGATAGCAACCTTTACAATAACCGCGATTATTTACCTGACAGATCCCCTTACACGGACTTGGGATCTCAAATATCTCAATTTGTTCCATGTACACTCAACACTTTTGCCCCTTTTCTAAGCATACTGTTTAGTAACTAGTCTGCCAAGGTTATAAAGAGCGAGTTACAACCTAGGGTCCCAAAAACAAAAAAACCCAGCACAAGGCTGGGTTTTTGAAAGCTCAGAAAAACTTACTTTTTCTTCACTGCTTTTTTGTTTGGAAGGTCAGTGATTGAACCTTCGAAGATTTCAGCAGCTAGACCGATTGACTCATTCAGCGTTGGGTGAGCGTGGATAGTAAGCGCTAGGTCTTCACCGTCAGCACCCATCTCTACTGCTAGGCCGATTTCACCAAGCATTTCACCTGCATTGATACCAACCATAGCACCACCGATCACACGGCCTGACTCTTTATCAAAGATAAGCTTAGTAGAACCTTCAGTACGTGCAGAAGCGATTGCACGACCAGAAGCTGCCCACGGGAATACCGCAGTTTCAATGCTTAGACCTTGCTCTTTTGCTTCTTTCTCAGTCACACCAACCCAAGCGATTTCTGGATCTGTGTATGCAATTGAAGGAATACACTTAGGATCGAAGTAATGCTTCTTACCAGAGATAACTTCAGCAGCAACGTGACCTTCATGAACCGCTTTGTGCGCAAGCATAGGTTGACCTACGATGTCACCGATAGCGAAGATGTGATCAACGTTAGTCTTCATTTGCTTGTCAGTGCTGATAAAGCCACGCTCATCAACATTTACGCCCGCTTTGTCAGCGTCAATTAGCTTACCATTTGGTGTACGACCAACAGCAACTAGTACTTTGTCATAACGAACTTGGCCTTCAGGTGCTTGCTTGCCTTCGAAAGATACGTAGATACCGTCTTCTTTCGCTTCAACAGCAACAACTTTAGTAGAAAGCATCACGTTAAACTTGTCTTTAACGTACTTTTGGTAAATCTTGATAACGTCTTTGTCAGCCGCTGGTACTAGTTGATCAGCAAACTCAACTACGTCAATCGCTGAACCTAGTGAACGGTAAACAGTCCCCATCTCAAGACCAATGATACCACCACCTAGTACAAGTAGCTTTTCAGGCACGTCTTTAAGCTCAAGTGCACCTGTAGAGTCGATGATACGCTCGTCTTCAGGAATGAAAGGTAGGCTTACAGGCTGAGAACCCGCTGCAATGATTGCGTTATCAAAGGTCACTGTTTTTGCACCGTCAGCACCTTCAACAGCGATAGTGTTAGAACCTGTGAACTTACCGTAGCCGTTAACTACAGTTACTTTACGCATCTTAGCCATTCCGCCAAGACCACCTGTAAGTTGACCGATCACAGACTCTTTCCATGAACGGATTTTGTCTAGATCAATTTGTGGAGCACCGAAAGAAACACCGTGAGAAGCCATTTCTGCTGCATCGTCAATTACCTTTGCAACGTGAAGAAGGGCTTTTGAAGGGATACAACCAACGTTCAAGCACACACCACCTAGCGTGTCGCGAGATTCGATTAGTGTAACGTCTAAACCTAAGTCTGCTGCACGGAATGCTGCAGAGTAACCACCAGGACCACCGCCTAGTACAACAACTTGAGTTTTGATTTCGTTGCTCATGTTATTACCTTAACTGTTATTTGAACGGGTTTACTCGTCGAGAGTAGCCGACCCAAAGTGCCTGCCAAACACCCGATTCGGGGCACAGGGCAGAGAGAGTTATTATTGCTCGAAAGTGTATCATTCACACTCTCTATTGTCCCGCCTAATTATCAAGCGGAACAATAAAATACAAGAAAACCGCATCACCTAAGTCATGCGGTTTCTATTCTTACATTACTAGCTGGCGAATATCGCTTAAGTAGTTTGCAAGTGTCACAGTAAAGCGAGCTGCTAGTGCGCCGTCAATGACACGATGGTCGTATGAACAGCTTAGCGGCACCATTAGGCGCGGCTCAAACTCTTTACCATTCCATTTCGGTTTGAAGTCTGACTTAGAAACACCAAGAATCGCAACTTCAGGAGCATTAACGATTGGCGTAAACGCCGTACCGCCGATACCGCCTAGGCTTGAGATAGTGAAACAGCCGCCCTGCATATCAGCAGACGTCAGTTTACCGTCACGTGCTTTCTTAGAAATTTCCATCAACTCGCGTGATATCTCAATGATGCCTTTCTTGTTCACGTCGCGAACAACAGGAACCACTAGACCATTTGGTGTATCAACCGCGATACCGATGTGAACATATTTCTTCAAGATTAAGCTCTCACCATCTTCAGATAGTGAAGAGTTAAACGTTGGGAACTCTTCAAGTGCTTTTGCAGCCGCTTTCATCACGAATACTAATGGCGTGATCTTCACACCCATTTTCTTCTTCTCAGCTAGCACATTCTGTTCTTTACGGAACGCTTCAAGCTCAGTGATATCTGCTTCGTCAAACTGCGTAACATGTGGGATTTGTACCCAGTTACGATGAAGGTTTGCACCCGATAGCTTATTGATGCGAGAAAGTTTCTTCTCTTCTATTTCACCAAACTTGCTGAAATCTACTTTTGGCCAAGGAATAAGACCAAGCTCACCGCCGCCAGTGTTGCCACCTTTTGCGATTTGACCAGATTCAACTTGCTTAACCAGCTCTTTCACGTAGTTTTGTACGTCTTCTTTTAGTACACGGTTCTTACGACCTGTACCTTTAACGCGAGCTAGGTTAACGCCAAACTCACGCGCTAAACGACGTACCACAGGTGATGCGTGGGCATACTGATCATTCGCCACAAAATCATCTTTTTGTGCAGAGGCTTTTGGTGCTTCAGATTTTGCCGCTGAAGCCGCAGGCTGAGCTGGTTTTTCTTCAGTTTTAGCAGCTGCCTGAGGTGCAGGTGCCGCGCCTTTCACTTCGAATACGAAGATTAAAGAACCCGTTGATACTTTGTCGCCGGCATTGACTTTGATCTCTTTAATCGTACCTGCAAACGGAGCTGGTACTTCCATTGAGGCTTTGTCGCCTTCAACCGTGATAAGAGATTGCTCTTCTTCAACGCTGTCACCAACAGCAACCATGATTTCAGTAACTTCAACTTCGTCGCCACCGATATCTGGTACATGCACTTCTTTTTCAGCTGATGCAGCAGGTGCTTGCTCTTGAGCAGGCGCTTCTGCAGCTTCGTTAGTCGCAGGTGCATCACCGCTACCTGCCACTTCGAAGATGAAGATCAATGAACCGGTTGACACTTTGTCACCCGCGTTGATTTTCACTTCTTTGATAGTACCTGCAAATGGTGCTGGTACTTCCATTGAAGCCTTGTCGCCTTCAACCGTGATAAGCGATTGCTCTTCTTCAACAACATCGCCCGCAGCTACTAAGATTTCAGTTACTTCAACTTCATCGCCACCAATATCTGGTACGTGAACTTCTTTCACTTCTGTCTTGCCAGAGGCGTTTGCTTCTGGCTTAGCTTCTTCTGCTGGTTGCTCTGCCGGTGCTTCTTCACCTGCCGCTTCAAAAACCATGATCAAAGAGCCAGTCGATACTTTATCGCCTTCCGCTATTTTGATTTCTTTAACTGTTCCCGCCACAGAGGCAGGTACTTCCATTGATGCTTTGTCGCCTTCAACAGTGATAAGCGATTGCTCTTCTGCAACCGTGTCACCTACGCTTACTAGGATCTCGGTTACTTCAACCTCATCGGCACCAATATCTGGAACATGAATTTCGATTGCCATCACTCGTCCTCTTATGCGTAAAGTGGGTTAGTTTTGGTGGTGTCGATATCAAATTTCTTGATAGCGTCAGTCACTACTGATTTTTCAACTTTGCCTTGCTTAACTAGCTCGCCAAGTGCAGCAACTACCACGTAACCGGCATTCACTTCAAAGTGACGACGTAGGTTTTCACGGCTGTCTGAACGACCGTAACCGTCTGTGCCAAGTACTTTGTATGATGCGCTCGGCATAAATGCACGTACTTGATCAGCGTAGTTTTTCATGTAATCCGTAGCAGCAATTGCTGGCGCGTCACCAAGTACGCTGGTGATGTAAGCCACTTTTTGCTCTGCTTCTGGGTTAAGCATGTTGAAACGCTCTGCATCTTGACCGTCACGAGCAAGCTCGTTAAATGACGTTACAGAGAATACGTCTGAACCGATACCGTAATCGTCGCTTAGGATCTGCGCCGCTTTACGTACTTCGTTCAAGATAGTACCCGAGCCCATTAGCTGAACCTGTGCTTTGTCGCCTGTGTAGCTTTCAAGCTTGTAAATACCCTTACGAATACCTTCTTCAGCGCCTTCAGGCATTGCTGGCATATGGTAGTTTTCGTTCATGAGCGTTAGGTAGTAGAACACGTTCTCTTGCTCTGGACCGTACATACGACGGATACCATCTTGTAGAATAACCGCTACTTCAAATGCAAACGTTGGGTCGTAAGAAATACAGTTAGGCACTGTACCTGCTTGAATGTGTGAGTGACCATCTTCGTGCTGTAGACCTTCACCATTTAGCGTTGTACGGCCGGCAGTTGCCCCTAATAGGAAGCCACGCGCTTGTTGGTCGCCCGCCATCCACGCCATATCACCTACACGTTGGAAACCAAACATTGAGTAGTAGATATAGAACGGGATCATTGGTAGGTCGTTCGTGCTGTATGACGTTGCCGCTGCAACCCATGACGACATCGCGCCTAGCTCATTGATACCTTCTTGTAGTACCTGACCTGACGTTGCTTCTTTGTAGTAAGAAACGATATCACGGTCTTCTGGGCTGTAGTTTTGGCCGTGCGGGTTGTAAATACCGATTTGACGGAATAAACCTTCCATACCAAAGGTACGTGCTTCATCAGCAATAATTGGAACAATGCTCTTGCCGATATTCTTGTCTTTTAACAAGATATTAAGCGCACGAACGTATGCCATTGTGGTTGAGATATCACGCTTTTGTTCTTCTAGAAGCGGTTTAAATGCATCTAGTTCAGGTAGCGTAAGCGTTTCTGTGAAGTTAGGTAAACGCTTAGGTGTATAACCGTGAAGCGCGTTACGGCGAGCATGTAGATATTCGTGCTCTTTTGACCCTTCTTCTAGCGTCAAGTAAGGTAGCTCTTGTAATTGCTCATCAGATACCAAGTCATCTAGGCCTAGACGTGAACGTAGGTGTGCTACGTGTGTCATGTCCATTTTCTTAACTTGGTGAGCAATGTTTTTGCCTTCAGCCGCAGCGCCCATGCCGTAACCTTTTACAGTTTTAGCTAAGATCACAGTTGGACGACCTTTGGTTTCTTGTGCCGCTTTAAATGCAGCGAATAGTTTAGATGGCTCATGACCACCGCGCTTTAACGCGAAGATTTCATCGTCAGTCATATCAGCAACAAGCGCTGCTGTTTCTGGGTAACGACCGAAGAAGTGTTCACGTACGAAGGCACCATCTTTTGCTTTGTAAGTTTGGTAATCACCGTCAACTGTTTCATTCATCAGTTGCAGCAATTTACCCGTAGTATCTTTGGCAAGTAGCTTATCCCAACCAGAACCCCAAACGACTTTGATCACGTTCCAACCAGCACCTTTAAATAGGCCTTCTAGTTCTTGGATGATCTTACCGTTACCCATTACTGGGCCGTCAAGACGCTGTAGGTTACAGTTGATTAGGTAGCATAGGTTGTCTAGTTTTTCACGGGCAGCGAAAGAAATCGCACCACGTGATTCTGGCTCGTCCATTTCACCATCACCAAGGAAGGCGTAAACGCGTTGCTCAGACGTATCTTTTAGACCACGGCCATCTAGGTATTTAAGAAAACGCGCTTGGTAGATAGACGCGATTGGACCTAGACCCATAGAAACCGTTGGGAACTGCCAGAATTCAGGCATTAACTTAGGGTGTGGGTATGAAGAAATACCGTTACCATCTACTTCCTGACGGAAGTTATCTAGCTGCTCAGCGCTTAGGCGGCCTTCAACAAATGCACGAGCATAAATGCCCGGAGAGATGTGACCTTGGTAATACACTAAGTCACCACCGTCTTTCTCGTTTGGTGCACGGAAGAAGTGGTTGAAACACATTTCATAGAATGCAGCTGACGACTGGTAAGAGGCCATATGCCCGCCCAGCTCAAGATCTTTCTTCGAAGCACGAAGTACGATCATAATAGCATTCCAACGGATGATAGAGCGAATACGACGCTCAAGGTTCACATCCCCTGGATACGCAGGCTCTTGATCTGCTGGGATAGTGTTGACATAGTTAGTCGTAGTGCCTGTTGGCATATCTACGCCATCAAGACGCGCTTGCTCTAATACTTGCTCTAACAAGAACTGAGCGCGCTCTACGCCTTCTTCTTTTACGACCGACTCAAGCGCCTGTAACCATTCTTGGGTTTCTAGCGCGTCTACGTCAATTTTATTGACTTCAGACATATGGAGTGTTCCTTATGTTTAAAATACGAATTTATTCTATTTGTGCCAATTCTTACTGAATCAAGTCCGATTACTGCTGTTTTGTTCTACGCAGTGAACGTTCTATTCGCGAACGCTCTTTACCGGCTTCTAATAACGCTTCTTCGATAAAGGCTAAGTGGGCGTTACTAGCAAGTCTTGCTTGTTCAGGGTTACCATTGATCACCGCATCTAATAACAACTTTCTGTGCTCACCGAGCTGCTCACTCACGTCTGATTTTTGCACCAAGACCGTTAAGTTTTGCAACACGTTTTGCTCAAGCAATGACTGCATCCCTTTTACAAGATGAAGCAGGACGACGTTATGTGACGCTTCTGCAACGGCAAAGTGAAAAGCATTAATTGCCCTTGCCTTTTGCATCAAGTCATCACCTATCTCTGCAATATTGTCAAAGCTTTGTTGTACCTTTGCAAAGTCATTCTCTGTGCCCCTGAGTGCCGCGTAGTAGGCGGCGATGCCTTCTAATGCATGACGAAACTCAAGTAAATCAAACTGAGATTCTGGATGCTTACTGATCAAGTCAAATAACGGATCAGTCAGCCCTTCTTCCAGCTGATTTTTAACATACGTGCCACCACCTTGACGACGGGTAACAAGCCCCTTAGCTTCCAATTTCTGGATAGCCTCACGAAGTGATGGACGCGACACTTCAAACTGCTTAGCTAGTTCACGCTCAGGCGGCAACTTTGCACCGGGTAATAACGAGCCCTCGAGGATCATATTCTCAAGCTGTTCTAGTATTACGTCGGATAATTTTGCTGCTTTAATCTTTAAAGACATTGAAATAACGCCAATTTTTTATGATGTGACCTAGCCAGACCGCTGACTTATTTTAATCAATTTGGTAAGAATTAACTTCATAGGTAAATTGGTCATACCAAATTTGCACAATACGTTATCAAAATCCATGACAACTGTCAAAATTCAGCCCAATTCAATAATTAGCTGAGTGTAAAAACAACAGTTGGCGTGCATAAACTTTAACCAAGAATCGGGGAAATTTAAAAGACGATTTAAATGGTCAGACCAGATGAATATGTACCATTTAACGTAAAATCAAGCTGCCGGAAAGGTGGTTTGGATAAGGCAAGTCTAAATCTAAAGCAGCCAATGACGATTCAAGATAGTCTTTACGATTGTTGGCTGCAAAGCATGCTCTAAAATCCCACTGAATACACTATTAGGCTTTATGTGTAATAACATTCTTTATGCTTTATATACCGTCAAAATAGCCAACAGGCTATGAAAAACATTAAAAACATTAAAAACATTAAAAACAAATTTAGATTCTAACTTATGAATGATTTCGCAACGGATCAGGACATTATTTGGTTTTAGCAAAACCAAAAAGCAATCAATCAGTAAACACACGAGAGCAGCGAGCACGATACTGAGCAACATAGTCTTCATCCGCCCATAGTTTTTTAAGCCCTTCGTTATACAACTCGACATATTCACTATGATGCTTATTGATAAGCAAATAGCCTTTTTGGATAAAAGCGGGGATCGCTTGCGCAGCTAATAACTCCGCTTCTTCCGCAGGCAGTTCCTGCTGATAGGACTTCGCCGATTTTTCGTCCATAATCATAATATCCGCACGGTTTCGTAGGATCAGTGCCACATTTTTACTGGTATACGTGGCATATGAAGTTTTGATTTCAAGCGTCTCTATCGCCTCTAGCAGAGAAGGCGGATAAGTTAACCCTTGATTGAGCAACAATCTAAATGGCTTGAGATCTGCATAACTCGTATAGGTAAACGCTAAATCTCGATGATGATAAAAGCGTGCTGTTTCTTCAGTGAGTGGGTATTGAGTGTAAATATAGTCTTTGCTCCTTTGCTCACTGTAATACCAATAAGCACTACCAATGTAAGCCGCCTTCATTCCCTCTTGATAGGCGCGTTCCCAAGGCATAAATAAAAATCGGACTTTGATATCAGAGAGCGCAAAGACATCTCGGATCACAGCAGCCACACAGCCTTGATCTTGTTTCGCTTGATCTAAGTACGGCGGCCATTGCCCCGTCGTAATATTCACCTGAGTATCAAGCGCGCTCGCACTCCCGCTCACACAACACAGTAAAATCAACGGCCAAACTACTTTCATCTGTATGCTCTGTTATTTTTTCAAAAAGTATAGGCAACGAATTAGATTATGGGTACATTGTTGTAGAAAAAAGAATGGCAAATCATGCAAACGATACGCTATGACACACTAAAGTAGATGTTATTTAATGCCATGGGAGTAAGCCGATAATCAAATTACCCATTGCCAAGTTTACCGATAATCGAGTATAACCAGAGTCTCTGGGCATGTATTACACAAGGATATCACTTTGGTTTGGCGGGTCTTTGTCCTACTACTTATCATCACGCTGATATTGTTTGCGCTTTATTTTATCTATCCAAGTGCAGCAGCAAACTCGATGCGGTCTATCAAACCTTTATTGACTGAATTAGGCATACAGCTAGACACCCATACCGAAAAACGTTTAAGTCAGCCAGACACCACTCCTCACCTAACGGTTGCACCACCAAAAGTAACAAGACAGCAGCTACCTGAAATACCAGAAAAAACCTTTTATAACCTAAACGGGCACAGTGATATTGTTAATATGTTCAGCGGTATCTCAACACCTACCTGCGGAGCACTAAAGCGCGAAGTATTTTCCTTGCAAACGCAATTCAACGACATTGAAAATTTTAAACTTAATCTAACGGGTGAACCCATGAGCCCTTATGTTGAATATCAGGCACAGCAAGCCCTCAACGTGGTGTATATGATGTTTAAGCACTTTTTTAACCAGTTAGCGCATAAAAAAGCCTTATCTCCCATCCAGTTGAACATGCATATTGCCGCCAATGACGCTGACTACAATGAGCTAATCCTCTCTCGCGATGCCGAGCCCGCTGGCACCTTGGGCATGTACTTCTTGTTTCAAAACCAAGGCTTTATCAATGGCGGTCGCACTGAAGAAGAAACGCTAAGAACGCTCATTCATGAGTCCGTGCACGCCCTCGTTTTTTACTATTTCGGCGTAACCCCTCGATGGGTAACGGAAGGCTTAGCCGAGTATTTTGAGCACCTAAGAATTACCGAAACAGGTCAATTTTCAGTTTACCTCTCTGACGAAGATTGGTTAACGAAAGAAGGGATTTTGAAATCGCGCTTTGCCAAGCTTGATATTAACACCCTATTCAATAGCGAAAATCAGTGGCAAACCATGCAAAGTACCACCTTATATGCCAATAGTTATCTGTTTACGGGATTTATGGTCGAGCACAACAGCAACGCTTTTTTCGAGTATTTACGACAAGAAAGCAGCAATCCGTGCAATATTGTACCTGCACAAAACATCGAGCTACTCTTTCGTAATTTTAATGAAAATGTCGAATCACAATTTGAGGGATGGCGTAACACACCTCGCCAAATTCAAAGCGGTACATGGCAATAACTCTTCCTGTGAGAGTAAGCACGGATTATTTTAGCAATTACGCTGTTTGTAACAACGACACAAACTATCAGCATAGCCTCCTAATTAGCAGTGCAGATAGTTTTGTAGGGAGGCGGTTCACCCGCCGAGAAGTATGTTTTTCGGGTGATGAGGGAGTGCCTTTTCTTTCGGCATCAAAGAAAAGGTAGTCGTAGTCTATGGATGGGCGTCGAAACCTGTCAGGAGGACGGGCTGAATTCACGATAAATTTCGAGAAATCAGCCGTTAGCAAAATAAACCTCCATGTTTAATATCAAAACGCATCCATGCGCTCCTCGTTTATTTTTTTTAAACGACGCGATCGAGCGAACCGAGAAAACGTCGCCCCGGCATCACACTCAATCCTCAAATCCTAAGCAGATATAGTGCAACCGTCTTGTAAGGCACGTACATGATGCCAGACAAGACTTAGCCGACATCCTGTCGGCACATTGCATATCGGCTTATGCTTTTCGGGTGTGATGGAGGGGGAATACGTTGCTTGTGGAATTTCCACTTTCTCAGTAGCAATAGAGTAGTTTATAAGCTCAAAAGCGGCTCCAGCCTCACAGTGTAAATAGCGTTGTGGGAGGCGCTTTACCCGCCGAGAAGTTATGCTTTTCGGGTAGTCGCAGCCCATGAATGGGCGTCGAAAACTGTCAGGAGGACGGGCTGACTTTACGATAAATTTCGAGCTATCAGCCGTTAGCAAAATAAACCTCCATGTTTAATATCAAAGCGCATCCATGCGCTCCTCGTTCATTTTTTTAAAACGACAAAAAAGAACGAACCAAGAAAACGTCGCCCCGGCATCACACTTAATCCTCAAATCCTAAGCCGATATAGTGCAACCGTCTTGTAAGGGTGAGGTTGCCAAAGCCACTGCCTTTTACTGTGATATTACCTTGGCTTTGAATGAGTTGACTTCCCGCCGGCGCGGTGATGGTAAAGTTGTTGTCTGCCTTGAGCTTTATATCACTTTGGATAACACTGCGATGGCTGCGACCCGCCTTAAGGGTGATATTTTGTGTGGCACTTAAGCCAAGGCTCTTGAATTTTGTGGTAAATATATCGAACAAAATATTGCACGATGTATATGCTAACTGTCATGTGCTGTCCTTTGCGTAGAAATGGTTTATAACTTGATTTCGGACTTTAAAAAGTCGTAATAAAAAAGCCCATCCTCTCCATGGTCTTCAAAAATTTCTTTTCCGGCTAACATATAGGCCTTAAGTAAAGCATTTTTACTGCGCTCTTTATCACCTAACTGATAATGACACTGGCCAGCTCTAAAGTGAATAAATGGGTTGTCAAGTGCTTCAGGGTAGTTTAATGCATCCAGCATTGAATCTAGGGATTGTTGATATTCATCAAGCATATAATAACTATCCCCAATAGATACTTTAAGCCAAACGGCTTGCTCCCAATCTTCATCTGGATCAGCGAGTAAGTCGAAGGCTTTTTTCCAGAGTGTCATTGCGCCTTGAAAATCTTCTTCATCAAAAAGGTCATTGCCTTGCTCGCAATACTCTTCTATCTCGTCATGTACATTCATTGGTTATACTCATTAAAGAAGGTTTTGTATTTCTTAGGTTGTTCTACAAAGCATCTACCCCGTGAAATAGAATTGGCTTTAGCAAACCATTCATATGCTTGTTTAAAGTTACCCATTTCAAATAATATAATTCCTTTTATGAAGCTTGGGCTATCATCATATGAAATGCAAAAGTCTGAATTTAAGTACTCATCAATTAGTGCTTCGGCCTCAGCAAGCTTCTCGATCGTAATAAAGTGTTCACAAGCAGAAGTAATAATAATTAATGATTCTGACCACTGACTCTTCGGTGAGGGGATTAATTCGATAGCTTCTTGCATTGCAACAAATGACTCATCTATTTTTCCTCTGTCTCTAAACTCCAGAGAACGATTAAATTTTTCATTAATCTCATCACTTAATCTTTCATCTAATTCTTTCATTTTTTCAACTTATTAATTGGGGATAAATAGGTTTCTTTTAACTTAGCTCCCGCTGAACGGTTTAGGCTGTAATGGTCCAATGTATAGTTATTTGGGTCAAGCATCCACTTCCTAACTTCTTTCGACTTTGCGCCATATTGCCTACCTTTCGTATTCCACCACCTTACTGCATCTGTCGGGTCATGTGCCATGTCTGCTTGCGACAGCGGGTGCCAATTTCCTTTGCTGTCTTTAAACTGGGTTTTACCGAATTTATCTCTTATCTTACCTTCTTTACGCATCCTAGCAATGACCTCTTTACCAGTGCGAGATGTTTTACTTGGTGTTTTTCCAAGGTATTTCAAGCGGTTCGATATCTTACGAGCTTTCTTAGTTTTTGTATTATTTGAACTATTGTTTTTAGCCCCCGGCAGCTCATTCCCTTTTGGCGGTTCCAATTCATCGGCTTTGGCTTTGGTGGGCTTGTCGGTAACGCCTCGAATTGGTGATTGGCCTTGATATTCATCCAGTGCTTTATTAACTCGCTGTCCGATTTCTTGGGCGGCTTGTTGCATATGCTGGTCGATTTTGGGGGTGACCTCGTCTAGGCGTTTAACCGTGGCTTGCATGCCTTCGATGGCGGCGTCTGGAAGTAGTAGGTCGTAGTGCCAACTGCTAGACATTTCATCGAGTGAATCGCGCAGGCCTTTGACGATGTTTTTAACTTCCGTGGCGGATTGTTTTCCTAGGTCTTGCCAGTTGATGTCTCTTAGGTATTTAACTGGGTCGCCTTTGCCGAGCTTGCGTAAAACGGCAAGCGCAGCAGAGAGGGATTCTCCGGTATTTTTTAAGATAACCTTACCCACGCCTTTGACTGCTGAGCCCACAACTGGCACTAAACCAATGCCGGTGAGGGTAAAGGCAAGCCAAGCGTCGGTGTCGTTGGCTTCATCATCGTCGGTCAGTAACATGACATTGGCAATGATATCTCGTAAATCCATGACTTGGTCGATAATCGGTATCATGGAAATCGAGGGACTGACTACTGTCGGTGAAGGTTAGCGGCTTAGCCCTGCAACACCCAAGTGGTTCAGCCTATCCTTTCTTAAAAATCATGCGCAGAAGTTTATCTGATTAAATCAACCGGAACATAAACACTATCTTCTAAGGATTCTCTTGGTATTTCTAGAACATTAGCGACTAAAGCTAATTCAAAGCACCAATAACCAATATAATAATCCGTGTACTCGAATTCGCATTCACAGTTATGATTATCATGCCAGTCCGCCAAGCCCTCTAACTTGCTGTACCAACTTTGTGCAAATTGCTTGAGTAAATCAGGCTGGTGTTCATTGGGTACTGTAAAAGCGAGTGAAAGGTTTTGATAGATTTCAGGGGAGTAGAGTGTGGGCGAAATAAGTCTATCGTTATCACCAAGTGCAATGGCTATATTATCAAGTAAGGTGTCTTTGCCGCGTTCGTCAATAACATCGAGTACTTCCTGAATATGGGCTGGAGCGACATCACAGGCTTGTAAAAGTGCCAGCCACCACAAAGTGTAGATATAACGATTGATATTAGAGGAGCCGACAGCATCGATTTGCCCGCCCAACTTTTCAAAAGCATGACGGTATATTTGATGATTTGCAGGTAACCTAGGCCTTATAACTGATTCTAATCATCTTCCTCATAAGCAAATGAACCGATAAAAACAGGGTCACTTTGAACAGAGCGTGTTATTTTTTTAGGGTCATAATCAAAATCAAACTGACAAACAAGCCACCTTGCTTTGGTAATACCGATTGACTTAGCAGAGTCTATGGCACTTTTTTCAAAGGAACTTGCATAAGATATTTCTGTAAAAAGTTCTGCAATATCGACAATTCCTGATTCTATATACTCAGATTCTTGATTTGCTAAGTCATAATAACCAACGCCACACAGATCTTGTAGAACATCAACTTCTATAGATTCATCCGCAGCTTCAACTCCAAGCCATATAGAAACAACACCTTCTTTTTCAAACCCCTGAGTATAATAGTCGTCTTCTTCTAGGCATTCCTCTTTGGTCATTTTAATGCGCCTTATTTATGAAATCCCTTGGGCAATGAAATATAACCACCTTCAACCCACTTTCTGATATTGTTTTTAAGGATCTAGACTTTCAGATCTTTTTATTATTTTTTGCAATTGATTGTAGATCTTTTCGAGTTTGGAGCTCTCGCTCCCAGGGTGAGAGCATACAGTGTTAACTACCATTAACACTGAAGGTCAGCTCTGCCTCAAGTTCACCGTCAATTGAGGTTCGTACATATTTGCGACGTATCGAATCTTCACGACCAGTGTGTTTTACAAAGTTATAAACAACCGGTCTGAACAGTGCAGTTTTCCGCCGAAATTGGTTCACTTTTCTGACAAGCACCTTTCTTAATTACGACATCTAATACCCAATGCTAATAAGCGGGACGCAAACTAACCGTTTATATTAGCTATATTCAGCCTAGCAGAGACGTTCAACAAAAGCTTCAAAACTATCCGAAACTAGTACAAAAACAGGACTTAATTCATCTGATTCATTATGATCCCAGAGTACAACTGACGGCTCAATATCGCTATCTTTGAAGTTTAAACATAAAAAGTCTCCACCAAAAACATGAGCAAAAGGAAGTAACTCAGCCCCCACTAAATCTTCATTGTCGGTTAGGCGCTCTTCAATCTGAGCGAGTACTACTTTTATTTCGTATTGCATAATATCGTCTGACAAGTTTGAATCGTTTGTAATAAGAAGTGTTCGCTCAATCAACCGCTCCTCATTGTCTATGTCGTAAGTTAACCCTTCAAAAGCAACGCCATTGTTGTTGCGGAAAAACTCGATAAATGAATGTGGAAGTTTCACTCTGCAAAAGCTTTCCAATTCAAATATGCTTGAGTTATTTAACTCATAAGAGTCATTACGTTTAGTGATCATATATAACCTCTATCTTTTGCTGTATGCCCAATGGCCTTTCGACCTTCCACCTTGGTGGTTAATCATATTATGAGGACCAAAAGGAACCAACTCCATAACACCAGGAATCTCTGAGTGATGCCAAGTGTTACCATCTCTCATACCTACAGGCAACTTTTCATCGAGCCACTTAAATTGAATGTAATCTGATTTTTTCCATAGTCCTTCTGGCAATTCTAACTTTGCTTTAATTAAACCAGCTGACGCAAAGTCAGGGTATTTTGTTCCAGATTTAAACGAAACATTAGGAACCAAACCTTTATCAATAGCCTTTTGCTTGATTGCTCTTTTTTCTTTAATAGTAAGCTTATCGCCTTCTGGAAAATCTTTCCAAGACCAAGGTTTATTTGAATTAATTAAACTCGCATAATCGGAAGCTTGTATCTCTAGTTTTTCAGCTGCTAACAACTTGTTTTGACCGCTGGGCAGCTCATTCCCTTTTGGCGGCTCCAATTCATCAGCTTTGGCTTTGGTGGGCTTGTCGGTAACGCCTCGAATTGGTGGTTGGCCTTGATACTCATCCAGTGCTTTATTAACTCGCTGTCCGATTTCTTGGGCAGCTTGTTGCATATGCTGGTCGATTTTGGGGGTGACGTCGTCTAGGCGCTTTACCGTGGCTTGCATGCCTTCGATGGCGGCGTCTGGGAGTAGTAGGTCGTAGTGCCAACTGGTAGACATGTCATCAAGTGAATCGCGCAGGCCTTTGACGATGTTTTTAACTTCCGTAGCGGATTGTTTTCCTAAGTCTTGCCAGTTGATGTCTCTTAGGTATTTAACTGGGTCGCCTTTACCTAGCTTGCGTAAAACGGCAAGCGCAGCAGAGAGAGACTCTCCGGTATTTTTTAAGATAACCTTGCCTACGCCTTTGACTGCTGAGCCCACAACTGGCACTAAACCAATACCCGTTAGGGTAAAGGCAAGCCAAGCGTCGGTGTCGTTGGCTTCATCATCGTCGGTCAGTAACATGACATTGGCAATGATATCTCGTAAATCCATGACTTGGTCAATAATCGGTATCATGGAAATCAAGGTACCTACCACGATTTGTGACGTAGAAGGGTTTTGATTAAAGTCGCCTTGTAGTGTGCCCCATAACCAATCGCCTGCTTGGGTTGCAATGCCGTTGGCTTCTATCAGTGGTGCAGTATTGCCGCTGCGTACCATTTCAGCGGCTCGCGCTGGGGTGATTTGTCCATACAGTGGATTTTTAGGGCGATTATCTTCTGGTAGGTAATCGCGTTTGTCCTCACCATATTGCACGGTGTATTGACCGGGTGGTGCATTCTCAATTTTTGCTTTACCGCTGTCGTCTAAGTAACCAGTCAGCGCTGTGCCGTTTGCAAATCGAATGGTATAAGGTGCGCCCATAATTGGGCTGCCATCTTGATAAGTATAAGACAACTCAATGGTACTGCTCATCATGGTGGCAATGCCATCGGCGGCAAGTGAGAGTCGAGCATTCTCAGAAAGCGCTTGAATTTGCGGTACACTCGGCATCGTGGCGCTTTGTTTGCTGCCAATATCTTGCTCCATGCTGCCGTCAAACACGGTCATGGCTTTGCCTTTTAAGGTCAGTAGCTTGTCTGCAAAGATGTTGACGTTACCACTTGAGTCAATACTGATTTCACTGCCACCATTGGCAAGGGTGAGGTTGCCAGAGCCACTGCCTTTAATCGTGATATTGCCTTGGCTTTGAATGAGTTGACTTCCCGCTGGGGCGGTGATGGTGAGATTGTTGTCTGCCTTGAGGTTGATATCACTTTGGATAACACTGCGATGACTGCGACCCGCCTTAAGGGTGATATTTTGTTCGGCGCTGACGTCAATTTGATTAGCGATGAGTTCAAAGTTAATCATCATCGCATTTTCAATTAATAAGTAAGTGTTTTTAGTGGTAAGGAGTTAAGTGGTTTTTATTTGCTACTTTAATAACAGGAGCATTTATTATGAATAAGCCTTAGCTATAAGCCCTTGTTGGTCTAGTATTTCTTTCTGACCAAATGATGCTAATACACTTAGATGGGCGAAAACATTTACTTTACTGACATTGTCAATGGTAGGCTGCCCACCAAGAAAAAAAGCGGGTTCAAAAGCATACATTTCGTTATATTTTAATTGAGATAATCGAAGTTTACATTTCTCAAAAAGTAAGCCTCCACTCGTATCATCTATATCCAGCGATGTTGGCCTTTTTGCACTAAAGAAAAACTGTATGGCATCGTTTTCTTCTCCAACTGCTATGTCTTCGGCATTACCTTCTTTCTCTATAATCCAACCGTGAGATGGGTCGATTAGATATTTATGTCCAAATTTCTCTCCCCATAAGAATAGCTCTCCAAAAGCACTGCGAGCAATTACATAATATGTGTCTTGCTCGATGATACCTATATCTCCAAGCCATGCATCTAAGGTATCTTCAAAATCATCGGGATTAGTTAACCAAAAAAGTCCTTCCCCGAAACCAGAAAATCCGTATTCACTCCAATATTCTAATAATCTAGTAGGTAGTTTACCTTCAAACTTTTTTATTATTTCTGCTGGGGCTTGATTTTTTTCACTAGGCTCTTCAAACTTTTCAAGAAACCACTCGAAATCTTCATCTATTTCAAATTGTTTGGTCATTATTCTAACCTCCTTACTTACACCGTTCTAATTCTATATTCATTTGGGTGGTAGGGCCCATTGTTCTCAACGCAACCCTTGCTGCCTCATCCATACCGGAAACTCTCCCCCCTTTAGACCACTGAGAACCGAGAGAGGAGTTTACATTTTTATTTCCGAGTTTGTTGATCTTATCACTACCGCCCGCTATCAGGTCAGGATCATGTAAAGCAGCTAACTGAGACATTTGTTCTTTTATCTTCTCTGTTGCGACTTTATCAGCATTTCGACCTTTAATACCCTGCTTTCTCAAACTTTTTAATATTGATTCATACATTTCGTCCTCTAACTTCTTTCTTGCTGATACTTGTGCCATTCCGCCATTCGTTAGAATTTTTCTTGCTTTTTTATGTCCATGCTCTTTAACAAGGTCAGTCAAGGTTTTACGGTTTTCTAAATATTGTTCAACCGTCATTTTATTGATGCCGTGCTGCTGAGCTTTTAGTTGTTTATAAAACTCTTTTTCTAGAGCTTGCTTACCACCCTTAAAGTTCTTCGCTAAGTCTTCGCCAGGCATGAAGCAAGGAGGTCTATACTTCTTCATTTTTATAGCTCTGAGTTTAGCCCCCGGTAACTCATTCCCTTTTGGTGGCTCCAATTCATCGGCCTTGGCTTTGGTGGGCTTATCGGTAACGCCTCGAATTGGTGGTTGGCCTTGATACTCATCCAGTGCTTTATTAACTCGCTGCCCAATTTCTTGGGCGGCTTGTTGCATATGCTGGTCGATTTTGGGGGTGACGTCGTCTAGGCGTTTTACCGTGGCTTGCATGCCTTCGATGGCGGCGTCTGGAAGTAGTAGGTCGTAGTGCCAACTGGTAGACATGTCATCAAGTGAATCGCGCAGGCCTTTGACGATGTTTTTAACTTCCGTGGCGGATTGTTTTCCTAGGTCTTGCCAGTTGATGTTTCTTAGGTATTTAACAGGGTCGCCTTTGCCGAGCTTGCGTAAAACGGCAAGCGCAGCAGAGAGGGATTCTCCGGTATTTTTTAAGATAACCTTACCCACGCCTTTGACTGCTGAGCCCACAACTGGCACTAAACCAATACCCGTTAGGGTAAAGGCAAGCCAAGCGTCGGTGTCGTTGGCTTCATCATCGTCGGTCAGTAACATGACATTGGCAATGATATCTCGTAAATCCATGACTTGGTCGATAATTGGTATCATGGAAATCAAGGTACCTACCACGATTTGTGACGTAGAGGGGTTTTGATTAAAGTCGCCTTGCA
>NZ_JAKGBF010000025.1:0-56522 GCF_021530695.1 Pseudoalteromonas sp. OF5H-5 | reverse complement strand
CACCACCGTATACTTTTGCAAGTACGTTAGTGATTGCTGCAGTTAGAGTTGTTTTACCGTGGTCAACGTGGCCGATTGTACCTACGTTTACGTGCGGTTTTACGCGTTCAAACTTTTCTTTTGCCATGACGAAACCTATAAGTTTTGTGTATCTAGATTACATATAAAAATAATCCACGACGAGTGTGGATTAGAATTATTCAGTCTATTATAAATATTTTTTCGACAATTCAAAGGAAGTATTTGAGAAGATTCTTCGGAGACTGGTGCTGATAGGCAGATTTGAACTGCCGACCTCACCCTTACCAAGGGTGCGCTCTACCAACTGAGCTATATCAGCACGCCAGACGAACTGGAGCGGGCAGCGGGAATCGAACCCGCATCATCAGCTTGGAAGGCTGAGGTAATAGCCATTATACGATGCCCGCTTTAGGAACCTGTTCTTAACTACCTCTAACCGTCAAGAATAAAGTGGTGGAGGGAGCTGGATTCGAACCAGCGAAGGCTGAGCCGTCAGATTTACAGTCTGATCCCTTTGGCCGCTCGGGAACCCCTCCACGTAAAATTCTTTCCTAAAGCATCCTATACAAGATAGGGTAAAAAGATGGTGCCGACTATCCGAGTCGAACGGATGACCTACTGATTACAAGTCAGTTGCTCTACCAACTGAGCTAAGTCGGCACTGCTTTAGTACGGGGCGAGATATTAGAGCAACCATTGACTTGATGCAACAGGAATATGCAAAAAAATTTAAATTTATTGTTCAAACGCTCAGTTTTAAGCCAATCCCATGACATTTTTACAGTTATTGTGGGTTTTTCCACCAAACTGACAGCCCTTTGAATACCAAAAGGTCATCAAAAACCGCTGACGCCATATGATTTTTTATTAACTCGCCATATCCACCTGCACACAATACCAACGCAGACTCATTATTAAGTTGCTGTTTTGCACTATGTACGAGCCCAAGTGTTGCGGCTAACGCACCATTTTTCACCGCCTCTGGTGTATTTTTAGCAAATTCTGCGGCAAAAGGCGTGTTCTCATCACAAAATACCCGCTCTGCACGCGCGGTAATACTGGAAATCATGAGATCGATACCTGGTAAAATCCACCCTCCCATGTGTATCCCATGTGCAGTCACTACATCAACCGTGGTCGCAGTGCCAGAATCAATTACGATAATATCTTGTGTTGGATATAGAGCATGCGCGGCGAGTACCGCAAGCCACCTATCAATTCCCAAATTTTTAAAACTAGGATAGGCGCAAGTTACCCCAGCTCGCCTTGCCGATACTTGTGCTTGCTCTAGCACAAGACCAAACTCAGAGGCACGACTTTCCACCCACTGTAATCCCGCCACCTTACCAACCTGAGAGCAGACAATTGCGGTTAGCTTTTGCCATTCAATATCACTTTCTTTTACAGGACTAATACGGCCTTCATGCTCAAGCGCATATTTAACTGCAGTATTACCTACGTCAATTAGCAGTTTCACGATATCACCTTTCTTAACGAAATTTCACCGCCATAAAAAGCTTTAAGCTCACCATCTTGCCTAAGCAATAAGCCGCCTTGCATATCTATGCCTTCACAGATCCCACGCCATTCTCTTTGTCCAGTACTCAAGGTCACCGCGTCACCTTTAAAGGCATTTAGACTATTCCATTCGGTCACCATTTCGCTTAATCCAGACTCTTTATACTGGGCAAGACGCTCAGACAAGGAGTGAGTGAGCTGCACCACTAACTGATTTTTATCAATTTGGCCTAAGTGCGTTTGCAGATCTGTCCAAGCTTGGTCGATGTGCTTAGAGGCAGATTCTGGCATACATATATTTAGCCCAATCCCAATCACGAGATGGCAAGGCCCTTCCACCTGCCCTTCTAGCTCAACTAAAATCCCCGCCAGTTTTTGCTGGTTGAGATATATATCGTTTGGCCATTTTAATTCAACGGAAATACCATAAAGGACCTTTAACGCATCATATACTGCAAGTCCTACAGCAATAGATAAGCCCATCGCGGCTTGCATGCCAGCGTCAAACTGCCAGTAATAACTGTAATAAAGGTTAGCACCAAAGGGCGATTGCCATACCCGACCTCTGCGCCCTCTGCCAGCTTGCTGCATTTCTGCCACCAAGACATGGCCTGAGCCCATATTCTGTTTGTCCTGCAAACGACGCATTAGCTCGCTATTCGTTGAGTCTATAATTGCGTGATATTCGATTGGACACTCACTTTGAAACTGCTGTTGCCATAGAGTATTCAACTTACTTTGATGAATAAGCGGTAAGCTATAATTGAGTTTATAGCCGCGGCCATTGACTCGAAAAATATCCACGCCCATCTCTTGCAACGCCGCAATATGCTTTGCAATAGCCGCGCGACTAATACCTAATTGCTCACCCAACTCCTGCCCTGAGACAAACTTTCCTTTGTTCAAGGCCGCTAAAATCGTTTGCTTTTTATGATCAGGCTTTTTCATGATATTCCACACTTTGCAACTGACATTCACCATGCTTTGTTATAAGGCGCACTTCATGCTCGAGTAACACAGCAAATTTTTGCCAAACGGTTTGTTGAATATGGCTCACTAACTGTTTTAAATCTTCACCGGTGCTGCCACCGCTATGAACAAGTACTAGTGCTTGTTTCTCATACACACGAATAGCTCCGCGATGGCAACCTTTTAGACCCGCTTTGTCAATCAACCAGCCAGCCGCAAGTTTTACATGGTCATTGTCCACATTAAACGCTGGCATCTCTGGAAATTGACTTTGCAACTTAGCTGCAAACGCCCTATCAACTACTGGGTTTTTAAAAAAGCTCCCGGCATTTGCAAGCGTCGCAGGATCGGGCAATTTACTGTTTCGAGTAACTATCACCGCTTCACAGATCTCTTGCGCGGTTGCTGTATCACTCAAGCTTTGTAGAGGGCCATAACTTAACGTTGGCTGCCAACGTTTAGGCAATGTAAATGTCACTTCTGTAATAACGAACTTATCTTTTAGGCGGTGTTTAAAGATTGAATCTCGATAGCCAAATTCACACTCTGCATTTGTTAATGTAGTGAAGCGCCGCTCGGCGATATCAAACCCTCTAACGGCGGTGATAAATTGTGATACTTCAACGCCGTAGGCGCCGATATTTTGTACCGGTGCCGCACCAACGGTACCAGGGATCAATGCGAGGTTCTCTAACCCATCAATTCCGTTATCAAGCAGCTTTGTAACGAGCTGGTGCCAGTTTTCTCCAGCTGCGACTGTAACGACATAATCATCATTTTGTTGCTCGATATCGACACCTAAGGTCGCAAGCTTAATAACGGTTCCAGCATAGTCTTCCAGAAAAACGGTATTACTCCCTTCCCCAATTAAAAAGAAAGGACGATTGAAATCGAGCTCAACCAGCGCATGTGGATCTGTGATAACAATAAGGGACTCGCAACCCGACGGCAGCGAAAAAGTGTGATAAGACTGCAAACTAGTCACTGCAGCACCTTGCCAATATTAACTAAACTGGCGCTAGTGTAGCGCATTGCCCTGACTTACGCATTAACGTCATCTTACCCATCATTTTATGTAACCCATCGGCTAATACTGTTTAAATGGTTAGAAATTAGTTATGTTAGCCGTTCTAATTGGGAATATTCTTTTTATAAGAGCAGCATTATGATGAAACTTTCGGCACTTACGCTCAGCCTTGCCATGGCTGGCCTTGTCCACACTGCTGATGTAAACGCAGCCGTTGACCAACACACTTACGCCAATCTTAACGATGTTATTACCACACACTTGCATTTAGACCTAGACGTTGACTTTGAAGATAAGCAGCTAGAAGGTTTTGTTGAACACACGCTAGATTGGCAGAACCGCCAAGCAAGAACACTGGTACTAGATACGCGTGACCTCGAAATCGACAAAGTGATGTATCAAGGTAGAGATGATAAATGGCATACCGCCAAGTTTGATCTTGCCAAGCGCGATGATGTGAAAGGTGCTAAGTTAACTATTCACTTTAAAGAGCAAGCAAAAAAAGCACGGATTTATTACAACAGCTTGCCAGTAGCATCAGGTCTACAGTGGTTAACACCGCAGCAAACCGCAAGTAAATCTCACCCATTTATGTATAGCCAGTCTCAAGCTATTCATGCTCGTAGTTGGATCCCTGTGCAGGATACGCCAGCAATGCGTGTGACTTACTCTGCTCGCGTACATACGCCTAAAGATGTGCGTGCGGTAATGAGTGCGGACAATACCGGCGCATTGATCAAAGATGGCGATTATTGGTTTGATATGCCGCAAGCTATCCCACCGTACCTAATTGCAATTGGTGCTGGTAACTTAGAATATAAAGAGATGTCGCACCAAACAGGTATCTTTGCAGAGCCAACCATTTTAGATGCATCAGTTGCTGAGTTTAACGACACGCAAGCGATGATCGATAAAACGAACGCTATGTACGGCGAATACGCATGGGGTCGTTATGACTTATTAATGCTACCGCCAAGCTTCCCATTTGGTGGCATGGAAAACCCACGTTTATCATTCATCACACCAACGGTTGTTGCTGGCGATAAAAGCTTAGTAAACCTAATTGCTCATGAGCTTGCTCACTCTTGGTCTGGTAACTTAGTAACCAATGCGACGTGGGAAGATTTATGGCTAAATGAAGGTTTCACCTCTTACGTTGAAAACCGCATTATGGAAGAAGTGTTTGGGCGTGACCGTGCGGTGATGGAACAAGCACTTGACGCTGCAGGCCTACGCGCACAACTTAAAACTATTGCCGCCCCTGATACACGCATGAATTTAGAGCTTAATGGCCGCGATCCTGACGATGCGTTTAGCTCTGTACCTTACACTAAAGGTCAATTATTCCTTATTTATCTAGAAGAAAAGTTTGGTCGTGACAAGTTCGACAAGTTTGTTAAAACCTACTTTAACACTTTCTCTTTTAAATCTCTGACTACTGATGAATTCGTTGCGTACTTAGACAAAAACTTGCTACAGCAATATCCTGGTATCGTAAGCTTAGAAAAAGCCAAAGAGTGGATTTATGAGCCAGGCTTGCCAAGCGAAGCACCGAACCCAACTTCTGATGCTTTTGAAAAAGTGGATGCGTTAACTCAAGCTTGGCTAAAAGACGAGAAAACACTTGCAGATTTACCGACCGACGCTTGGACAGTACATGAGTGGCTGCACTTTATTAATAACTTACCAAGAGATCTCGCCATTGAGCGTATGGAAGCATTGGACAAGGCATTTAAGCTGACGCAATCGACCAACGCTGAACGCGCTTTTGCTTGGTATATGCTAGCAGTAGGTAACGGCTACCAAGCTATTTACCCAGACCTTGAAAAGCACTTGGTAAGTATTGGTCGTCGCAAGCTTATTGTGAATTTATACAAGTCTCTCATTAAGCATGGCAAGCGTGACTGGGCTTACCGTGTTTACCAACAAGCACGTCCGGGATACCACCCGCTTGCTCAAGGCACCATCGACGCTTTGTTTGAATAATACATTTCAAAAACAAAAAGAGCGCTTCTGTGAGCGCTCTTCTCTATTTTAAGTTTAAGTTTAAGTTCAAACTTAAATTACTTGTGATATTGACGGCTAAATTCGTGAACCGCGTTGATGAAAACACCTGCATTTTCAGGGTCAACATCAGGCGTAATACCATGGCCTAAGTTAAACACATGACCATTACCTTCGCCAAAGCCGGCTAATATATGCTGAACTTCTTCACGAATACGCTCATGGGTACCGTGTAGCATTGAAGGATCCATATTACCTTGTAGTGCAACTTTATCGCCTACACGACGTTTTGCATCGGCAATATCAATCGTCCAGTCAAGGCCAACTGCATCACATCCAGTGGCTGCAATCGCTTCAATCCATTGACCGCCGTTCTTCGTGAATAATGTCACAGGTACTTTACGACCGTCATTTTCACGAATAAGACCGTCTACAATTTTATGCATATATTGTAGTGAAAACTCTTTGTAGTCACGCGGGCTTAATACTCCACCCCAAGAGTCGAAGATCATTAGCGACTGAGCACCCGCTTTTACTTGCGCATTTAGGTAGTCGATAACCGAATCAGCCACTTTATCTAGCAGTAGGTGTAGTGTCTGCGGCTCCGCAAACGCCATCTTTTTAATCTTACCGAATGTTTTGCTGCTACCGCCTTCAATCATGTAAGTCGCTAGTGTCCATGGTGAGCCTGAGAAACCAATAAGTGGTACTTCACCTTTAAGCTCACGACGAATTGTGCTCACCGCATTCATTACATAACCAAGCTCATCGGTTGGATCCAATTTAGGTAGCTTTTTAACATCGTCTAACGATTGGATAGGACGCTCAAACTTTGGACCTTCACCGGTTTCAAAGTAAAGTCCAAGTCCCATTGCATCTGGAATAGTCAAAATATCGCTAAACAGAATCGCCGCATCTAGTGGATAACGACGAAGCGGCTGTAATGTCACTTCACATGCCAGCTCTGCATTTTTACAAAGGCTCATAAAGTCACCAGCTTGTGCTCTGGTGGCACGATACTCTGGTAGATAACGACCAGCTTGGCGCATCATCCATACTGGTGTGACGTCAACTGGTTGTTTTAATAGCGCTCGTAAATAACGATCGTTTTTTAATTCGCTCATAGCGTCTCTATTCCAATACTTAAATTCAATTGTGCGGATTGTATCACTAAGTGCACATGGGCACTATCTAAACTATCCTTGCCAGCGCCTCGTCATGATCTAGATTAAACCTCACTTTATTAGGAACAAATTCATAAGCTTGTGTAAAAGTTACCGAAACAAGCAATTAAACTGTTTGCAACACGATTAAAAGGTTGGTATAAAATTACCGCGTTAGAAAAATAACAACAAAACACCTTCAATTAGAAAAATAACAACATTACGCAACAAGCTAAACTGCTATTTTGAACCACCTTGAGTTTCTCTCGGTGGTTTTTTTATTTTTATCCTCCTGAATTTGTTAACATTCCCGATAATCAAACCAATAATCTTTTGATCTTTTTACGCTTTTACAGAAAAAATTGGTTGACCTTTTGCCCCGTTTCCCTTTCCATAGGGGTAGGTAACCCGCTTAAGGAGAATCACTATGCTTTCGCAGTTAGAACAAGCCCAACAGAAATGGGGAGGTAGCCATAGTGTTATTGATGCATGGTTAGCAGAGCGTCAGGAACTATTGGTTTTATATTATAAAGTTGCAGGATGCTCACCAACTCGAAATGGTAAAGCACTTCCTGAGCAAGTTGACATTCAGTCATTCTGCCAGATTTTGATGGACTACCTTTCAGCTGGTCATTTTGAAATTTATGACAACATTGTTGAGGCCTGCCAAGAAAAAGGCCCTGAAAGCGCAAAATTAGCTCAGTCACTGTACCCTCGGATCACAGATACGACTGATACCGCACTTGATTTCAACGACAAATACGCTGAAGTAAATCAAGAAACGCAAGAATTAGCAGACTTCGATAACGACTTGTCTGTATTAGGTGAAACGCTTGAGTTACGCTTCCAATTGGAAGACGAACTGATCGATAACCTTTATTCTAATCACACTGAATAGTCTAAATTTGCGGGCACCAAAATATAAAAAAAGGTGAGATAGCTATCTCACCTTTTTCTTTACGGACACTGCCAAATTATTCAGCAGCTTCTTCAGCTTCGTCTTCGATACCTAGCAGTTCAACTTCAAATACCAGTGTTGAGTTAGCTGGAATTTTACCAAGGTTACGAGTGCCGTATGCAAGCTCCGCAGGAATAGTAAACTTATACTTAGCGCCAGTGTTCATTAACTGTAGACCTTCAGTCCAACCTGCAATAACTTGATTTAGGTTGAAAGTAGCAGGTTCATTACGTGCGTAAGAGCTATCGAACTCAGAGCCATCTAGCAATGTACCTTTATAATGTACTGTCACCTTGTCTGTTGCGACTGGCTTTTTACCGTCGCCTTCGCTTAGCACTTCATACTGAAGACCTGACTCAGTCACCTGAACACCTTCTTTCTTCGCGTTCTCAGCTAGGTACTTATCGCCTTCTTCTTTATTTTTCTTCGCGTCAGCTTCAACTTTAGCAGCTTGCTTTTCACGAACAGAAGAATCTAGTGAAGTGAGTACTTCACGGATTTTTGCTTCATCTAGCTTAGCTTCACCAGCCAATGCGTCTTTAAAACCACGCATTAATAACTCTTGATCAAGTTCAATGCCTAGCTCTTTTTTATCCGCTAAGTCTTTTTGCAAGAAGTTACCAACTGAAGCACCGATACCGTATGCTTGCTGTTGCACCTCTGTATCTAGCTTAACTTCAGCAGGCTTCTGCTCTTCTGCTTTTTTATTACACGCTACTAGTGCTAACACTGAAGCAGCAACGAGTGACAGTTTAATCGTCTGTTTCATTCTCAACTCTCCGACAGTCCCTACTATCAAAACACCAATGCTCGCGCAAGAGAGCTTGATATGCGGTGCCATTGTTAATTTTATATTAATAAGAAAAGGTGCTAGCCACATTAACATTCTCTAATCAGAATGCCAATATGCATTTGCTTGCCATTATCGCGTAACGACATTACGCTTTTAATACGCTAATATCAAAATAATATCTTGTTTTTAGTGCCTTTAGTCTACCTGTGATAGACTTCGGAGTTAAGGAGGATTTACCTAACTTATGGTCAAACTCGTCAACATTAAGTGGACAAGCCTCCTCTTTGCATGCGCGATGCTCAGTTGCTTCACCTTAACCGGCTGTGGCCCTGACACTTCAAAAGCCGTTATGACCGTGGAACATGCCAGCAGAGGCGCATTTTCTGCAGCAATCTCTACGGACGGTCACTACAGCCTTGTTTCTTCCATAGAGCATGGGGCCGTACTTTGGGATAATCAAGAGCAAGGCCTCAAATTTCAATGGCGTCACTCCGATGTCCCCGATGATCTCATTCACTCACTGGCTTTAGCTAATGACAACTCCACGGCCGTCACTGCCACTGATAAGACTTTCGCCATCTGGAGCATCGAAAGCGGTCAAAACCTAGGATATTTTGAGATCGAGTCTGGCACTATTCGAGATATCGCAATTAGCAATGCGGGCCGATATTTACTCTATGCCCGCAGTGATAACGTTGTCGTTCACCTCGACTTAGAGAGTGGAAGGCGGATAGAGTTCCTTGGACATCAAGAAAATATCAATTCTATTGCCATGTCTCCCAATGGTCACTTTGCCTTAACCGGAGGCAACGACTATACCGCCTACTTTTGGGATACTAGAACGGGGCAAGTGATCCACCGCTTTAACCACCCAAGTCGTGTGACCAAAGTTGCATTAGATGACCAAGGAAGATTTGCTTTTACCGCAGATAGCATGAAAAAAGCGAGCATTTGGCAATTAACTTCTGGTGATCTCAAAGCGCAATTACAGTATATTGCTCGCCAGAAAATTTTCAGTGCAGTGCGCTTTAATCAAGACGCAACGCTCTTGGCTACCGGCTCACCTAACCGCGAGCTTATTTTATGGCAAGTGAGTGATGGTGAACGATTGCAAACTTGGCGTGTGCAACCTCGAGAAGGCAGCCGCCCTAAGTCTGCGGTTGTATTTGACGTTGCTTTTCAAGACCAGGACACTGCATTGTTAACCGAAAGTTCCAGCGGACTACTGGAAAAATTTGCGCAGGTGAAAAAGCCATGAATGAAATCGAAAACAGAATTACTGAGCTTGAGGCTAAGCTTGCCTTTCAAGAAGATACAATCGAAACCTTAAATGAAGAGCTAAAGGCACATCAGCAGCGCTTGGCTAAAATGCAACGACAAATTGAGCTATTGGCAGAGAAAATGAAAGAAGGCCGGGATCCGGGTTTAATGCCTCAACATCAAGAGCCACCACCACCGCACTACTAACAGACTAATTGAAAACCGGGGTGATCACTCACTCCGGTTTGAACACTCCAATAACTTGCTCAAACTGGCGTGTAGAAGCCTGTACCGCATCTTTCGGCTGAGACATTACGTGGCCACACTCAACACATTCAACTTTTTCAACATCATGCTCTTTGTAGAGCATCATTACGTCGATTTTTTGGCATTCTGGACAACTTGCCCCTGCAATAAAACGCTTCTTAACTTTCAACTCTACACCTCTAATGAACACCGAGTTTAAGGTTTGTCATTTTATCCTAATTTTATTTGTCATGATACGCTTGGAGTAAGGGATTGGATCCATGCTATGATGCGCGCAATTTAGACAGACTTTTAGAATTATGATCCAACTTTCTGATATCGAGCTACTTCGTGGCAGTAAAACACTGCTAAAACAAGCAAATGCAACGCTTTATCCACAACATAAGGCGGGCCTAGTCGGTGCCAATGGCAGTGGTAAATCATCTCTCTTTGCGCTGCTAAAAGGTGAGCTGCAACTCGATTCAGGTGATTTTTCTATTCCAAAAGATTGGTCTATTGCATCAGTAAAACAAGAAACCCCAGCACTCTCCATTAGCGCCCTCGAGTATGTACTACAGGGACACCCTGAATACTATGTATTGAGAACGCAGCTACAACAAGCGGAGCGGGACGGTGATGGTGAACTACAAGCAAAAGCACACCAACAGCTAGAGAACATCAAAGGGTATAGTATTGAAGCCAAAGCGGGTGAACTACTCCATGGCCTTGGTTTTAGCAATGAACAGGTTGAGTTTGCCGTTAGCGACTTTTCTGGTGGCTGGCGCATGCGCTTGAACCTTGCGCAAGCGCTGATCCGCGATGCCGATTTATTGCTTCTGGATGAGCCAACCAATCACTTGGACTTAGACGCGGTTTATTGGCTAGAACGCTTTTTGCGCGCCTATCAGGGTACATTAGTGCTTATTTCTCACGACCGCGAATTTTTAGATGCAGTTGTTGGCGAGATTTGGCATATCGACCAACAGCAGATCAACGTCTATAAAGGTCACTATTCTCAGTTTGAACGTCAAAAAGCAGAGCGCATGGCACAGCACCAAGCGCTTTACGAGAAGCAACAAGAAACGATTGCACATTTAGAGAAGTTTATTACCCGCTTTAAAGCGAAAGCGAGTAAAGCAAAACAAGCGCAAAGTCGAGTGAAGGCCCTGGAACGCATGGAAATGCTCGCGCCCGCTCATGCAGATTCACCATTTAATTTTGAATTTGCAGATCCAACGAGCTTGCCTAATCCATTGATGACACTAGAGCAAGCCAAAGCGGGCTATGGTGACGTTACCATTTTGCATGACATCAAGCTTAATCTGGTCCCAGGTAGCCGTATTGCGTTACTTGGCCGTAACGGTGCTGGTAAATCAACCCTAATCAAGTTACTTGCCGGCGATTTAACCCCACAAGCTGGTGAAGTGTTTCAACACCAAGGATTAAATGTAGGCTATTTTGCTCAGCATCAGCTTGAGTCTCTCGATCTTGAGGCCAGTGCGGTTACCCATATTCAACGTCTAGACCCTAAAGTACCAGAGCAGCTTATTCGTGATTTCTTGGGCGGTTTTGCTTTTCATGGTGATAAGGCCCTCGAACCCGTTGCGCCGTTTTCTGGTGGCGAAAAAGCACGACTCGTACTTGCGATGTTGGTGTATCAAAAGCCGAACCTGCTGTTACTCGATGAGCCGACCAACCACCTAGATTTAGAAATGCGACACGCACTAGTAATGGCCTTACAAGGTTTTGAGGGTGCAATGGTTACGGTTTCCCACGATCGCCACATGCTGAAAAATACCGCTGACGAGTACTATTTAGTTGATAATGGAACCGTTTCTCAGTTCGGCTATGACTTAGATGCCTATTACCAATGGCTTATGAATGCCAATAAAGAGCAAGCGAAACCAAGTGGCTCAGAGGCTGAACCAAAACAAAACTCTAATGCCAATCGTAAAGAGCAAAAGCGTCTTGAAGCCGAATTCAGAAAAACCATTCAACCGTTGAAAAAGTCGATTGAAAAACTCGAAAAACAGCTCGACAAACTCACTGAGCAAGCAGATGAAATTGAGCAAGCTTTGGCTGACAACAGTCTATACACGGACGAGAACAAGGCAAAATTAAGTGACTTACTGGCAAGACAAGCCAAAATAACCCCAGAGCTTAATGACACAGAAGAAAACTTATTAATGGCATTGGAAGAGTTAGAAGAAAAGCAAAATCATTTCGATGAGACTGGAGAGATATGCTAAGTCGTGAAGACTTTTGGCAATTTGCCTGTGAGTTCTACAGCCGCCCGCAAATGCAATCGCGGCTGCTGAATTTGCAAGATGCTGCAAGCAAAAATATCAACCTGTGCCTGTTACTTTGTTACCTAGACACTTTAGCACTGACGATTACCCCCGACACCCTAACCGCACTGGTAAAGACTGCTAAGCAATTTGACCAAGCGGTGCTACAACCCCAACGCGCGATCCGCCATACCCTAAAAACACATCATCAAGACTACCAAGACTATAAAAAGTTACGAGCTGCGATGCTGACTGCAGAGCTTGAGCTTGAAAAGCGCCAACAAGTGCTATTGTTGGAAACATTAAAGCGCTTTTCGTTTGCGCCACTGCAATCATGTAGCAATGTGCTGCTCTATTTGAGTCAGAGTGAGTACGACGCTTTATTCAATACGGCTGACTTCTAAGCCATTAAATAAATATAAGCCCTGATATTTACCCAACTTAGATATAAAACCTGATCGAGATCAAGCCTTTGTCTAGGTTTAATTTCACTCAGGATTGAAACTTGATCTTGATCATATCAAGCCCCTCAGACCTCCACTACTATTTACTCATCGACAAATTAGGAGGCACAGCCATGAACGTATTCTTTAGAGACTTTTTTTCCGACCCTGTGTTGTTTCTGTCTTTTGGCTTTTTAGGGATTGTAATTTTGCTGTGCTGTTATTACGTCTATTTTTTCATTAAAAAAGTCATGGACGCTGAAGTACCTAATGAACAATAGAACAGATTTAAATGTATTACCTTGGGGCGATTGAAGAATAAAGTAGTAGAAGATCGGCTCGACGTAGTTCCCCAACTTGCAGAATTAAGCACGACGCACAAAGCACCTTATCAGTTTACTGGTCGGGTGCTTTTTATTTGCTTAACCCTCAACTGATAATACGTTAAACTGGCTAAAACGTGTTTTGCAACTGGATAGCTTCCTTTCTTTGCTTTGCGAGCAACCGTCAAAAAGACGCAGTTTCTATTATGAATCAAGCCATGAAAACAATAACAGCCGATAATTACGAATTTAAACCCGCTTGGTGGATGCGCAACCGCCACGCCCAAACCATACTTCCGCGATTCTTTAGGCCTAGATTACAGATGCCCGTCGACTATGAAACACTAGACACACCAGACGATGACTTTTTAGAACTTGCATGGGCAAAACACGGCGATAAATCGGCACCTTTGGTTGTGGTATTACATGGGCTAGAAGGCAATATCAACAGCTTTTATGCAAAAGGCCTATTAAAAGCGTTGGTACACCATGGTTTTGATGCCGTACTGATGCACTTTCGCAACTGCTCACGTGAAGTGAATCGCCAAGCTAGGGCTTATCATAGCGGCGAAACCTCAGATCTTGGCTTTTTTATAGACACGCTAAAAGCCCGTTTTCCTAAACGGCCATTATTTGCGGTTGGCTTCTCGCTCGGCGGTAATGTACTTGCCAAATACTTGGGAGAAACCAAATCGCAAAGCGGTCTTGAAGCTGGTGTTGTCGTCTCAGCGCCTTATCACCTTTCTTCCTCTTGTCAGGTGATCAGAAAGAGCTGTTTTAAGCTCTATCAAAAATACTTGCTAGACAGGATGAAGAAATCTTTTTCACGTAAGCTAGACACCATCCAGTCGCAAATTAGGATAGACAAGCCTGCCCTTTATGCCATTGATGACCTTTGGCAATTTGACGATAAGATAACGGCACCGCTGCATGGTTTTAACGGCGCGGAAGACTATTACGCACAAGCAAGTTCGCAGCCCTACTTAACCCAGATCACGACACCAACACTCCTGATCCACGCCGAAGATGACCCCATGCTATCATCACAAGCCGTGCCTACAGCCGCTCAGGTTAACTCACCGGTGACGCTCGCAGTGAGTCCCCACGGTGGTCACGTAGGGTTTATTTCGGGAAGTAACCCCCTTAAACCTAGGTTTTGGCTAGAAAGCGTTATTCCACAATATTTACAGCAAATTTATAGTAAGGCTAAGTAGTATGCTCATTCCCTATCAACAACTTCCGCAAGAGACGCTAGACAATCTTATTGAGCACTATGTGCTGCGAGAAGGAACAGACTATGGCGATACCGAGGTCAGCACCGAGAGCAAAGTCGCGCAAGTGAAAGCACAGCTAAAATCCGGAGAAGCGCTGATCGTTTTCTCAGAATTACATGAATCTGTGAATATTGTTAGCAAACAACAATTTCAAGCAATGCAAGCACAGGAAGATTACGAGTATTAAAAAACCTTCAGCTTTCTTTGTATTTAGCGCTAATCGTAAACAGTTGTCGAAGTGACAGGAGTTGTTACAATCAAATTTCTATAACTATAAAGGAAAGGCAATTTTATGAAGCTCGGCACTGCTCTTTGCGCCCTAGCGCTGGCTGTTTCTAGCGCTTATGCAACTGAATACAAAGCCTCTGAGCGCGCAGTTAAACTCGCTCACGATAACATCCTAATTGATACACACATCGACGTTCCATATCGCATCCAAAGTAAATGGGATGATGTTAGCCAAGCAACCGAAGGCGGTGATTTTGATTACCCTCGCGCGATAAAAGGCGGTCTTAATGCGCCATTTATGTCTATTTATATTCCTGCTAATTTAGAATTTGAAGGTAAAGGTAAAAGCTATCAACTCGCCAATCAACTGATTGACGGTATGGAAGCCTTAGCACATCGCGCACCAGATAAATTTGCAATGGCTTACAATACCGACGACATTTATGCGCAATTTGACAGTGGTATTATGTCTATCGCGATGGGCATGGAAAATGGCTCGCCCATTGAAGGTGAGATGAAAAACCTTAAGCATTTTTATGACCGTGGCGTACGCTATATCACCTTAGCACACTCGCAAAGCAACCATATTTCTGACTCTTCTTATGATGTACGCCGCAAATGGAAAGGCTTAAGCCCATTTGGTAAAGAGCTTGTGGTTGAAATGAACAAAATTGGTATGCTCATTGATGTATCACATATTTCCGATGACGCCTTTTATCAGGTTATGGACATTTCAAAAGTACCGGTCGTTGCTTCACATTCATCCCTGCGCAAATACACCCCAGGATTCGAGCGCAATATGGATGACAAAATGCTCAAAGCCTTGGCAAAAAATGGCGGCGTGATCCAAATTAACTTTGGCTCGAGCTTTGTGACGGCAAAAGCTGGAGCTTGGTATGACAAGCGTGACGAAGCACAAAAAGAAGCCAAAGACAAAGATCGCACCGATTTTAGAGCGGCGTTTAGAGCAAAAAATCCGTTTCCATTTGCCACACTTGATCAAGTGCTAGATCACATTGACCACGTCGTTAAGTTGATAGGGATAGATCACGTAGGGATTGGTTCAGATTACGATGGTGTGGGTGACTCACTACCGGTTGGCCTGAAAGACGTGTCAACGTATCCAAATCTTGTGCAAGGTCTCTTGGATAGAGGTTACAGCGACGCTGATATCAAAAAGATTTTAGGTGGCAATACCCTGCGCGTGTGGAAACAAGCTGAGGCTTACGCAAAGAAGTTTGCTAAATAACCTCAGGTTAAATAACTGTTCAAACCACTGATTTATAAGGTGTGCCGCACGGCATACCTTACAAGACCTTAGACTTTAAACTGAGATAATTCATTCACCAATTTACTGGTGACTCGCAGCACATCATCCGAAATTTGGTGCGTTTCTCCAGACAACCGCTCGCCGTCCAATGTTTTGTCATTTAAATCAGTTAAATTACTGCTAACCTCAGTAGATACTGCATTTTGCTGCTGAGTCGCATGAGCGGTTTGCTCTGAAAGCTCAGTCACTTTCACCGCACTTTGTGCAATTAACTCCAATAGCTCCGTTGCCTTCGTAAAACTTTCTACTGCAACATCAACATACTGCTTACCATCTTCAATGGTCTTTTGTGAGTCCTCTACGCTATGGGAGAATGCTTCCAACATCTTCTGAATATCATTAGTGCTGTCTTGTGTTCGAGTGGCCAGTGACCTAACCTCGTCAGCTACCACTGCAAATCCACGACCTTGTTCGCCTGCTCTTGCCGCTTCTATTGCCGCGTTGAGCGCTAATAAATTGGTTTGCTCAGCGATCCCGCGAATAACATCAAGCACTTGCGTAATGTTTTCAGAGTTTTTTTGTAAAGCTAACGAACTGGAGAGTGCCGCTTCCATATTATCAGCAAGATGAGTGATTTTTTGTTTTGAATCAGCCAACACCGTTTTACCTTGTGCTGCGTAGCGATGTGAAGCTTCAGCTTCTTTCAATGAGTTTTCTGCCACCGACGAGACTTCTTGACTTGAGTGACTTAGCTGATTCACCGCGCTAACAATGGTATGTGATGACTTACCAAGCGAGTCGATTAAGTCATGGCACTGTGTGGCATAATGACTGAGTTTTGACGACAAACTCGACAGCTCGCCACCATCTTTCACTAGTGCTGTAACCATCGCCTGTAAACTCTCGAGAAAATGATTAAAGTTTAGCGATAGCTTTGCAAACTCATCATTTCCTTTGATTTCAATGCGACCAGTTAAGTCTCCGTCTCCAGAGGCGATTTCAGAGATCCTATCTGACACAAAGTTTATCTGCTTTGCTAGCTGACGAGGGATTCGATAAGCAATCCAACAGGCAATACCAAGTAGGAGCAAGGCACCAACACCAAGACCCCACTTTATCTGAGTAACCTCAGCAACGACTAACGCGCGACTTGCAGCAGATTTTCCATCGGCTAATTCACCGGCTTTATCAAGCACATCACGAACTGCACCAAATAACTTAGCCGACTCAGTTTGAAGCGCTTTATCTGTCGGGGTTTTAATACTCGCCACCGTCACGCGATACCAACTTTGAAAGTCCGCGTCAAAAGTTGCAAAACTACCCAGCTCACTCTGGTGGAGTGACATAAACTGAAGATACTTTTGATAGCGCTGTTTCACCTGCTCGGCGTTTTCTTCAAAATCCGCCCGCTTATCTTCACCAGCTAATAATTTGAGGTAGGCTTCTTGAGCTTGATAAAAGTCTCTATCCGCATTGAGTACCACTGACACGGCTTTTAAATAGTTTTCAGTTTGGATCTCAAGTGCCGATTGCACTTTATTGAGCAACACCGAAAAACCAAAAAACACAAATAGCAACACGATCGTCAACATAGCCGTAGGCAACGAACTTTTGACTCGAATACTATGTAAATCCATCTTCATACACCTCAAACAAGAGATAGTAAAAGCCTAGACCATATAAAGATTTATAGACAAATAATCTTCACCCATTCAAAAGAAAACAAAATAATTACATTTCATTATTTGTTTTACAACAACACTTCTTTGTATTATTTTTAAACAGATCACGCTATCGGTTTCGTGATAACAAACTTAATAAATCTATAAAAAGGATATTGAAAATGAAAATAAAGCTCCAAAAAAAGCAGCTAAAAAAACTCACTCAAGATAACAAACTACCTCAGGAAGCAACCCCTCAAGTAGCCGGAGGTGATTATACGAGAGTTTACGGATGTCAGGACACGATGAAATGTGCATCTCGCCAAGACATCTCAGCTTGTTGCAATCACTCCGATCTTGCTAGCTGTCAAATCGGATTTACCTGCCTTTGCTAAATCTATTCACTTTTTAACAGCGGGTTTCCATAACCCGCGTATAGGTTGTTGCTCACAGTGTAAGTATTAAGATTAATTCCAATGTAAGAAATGCATCAAACAACAGCAGCACTCAGGCTTTGAATAATAAAAAGTGGGTGATTTATTTCTCTGTATATAGCGAAGAAAACTGACTGTCCATTGAGGGGGTTTTAGGTAACTAAACCAAAAATTTGATTACGGGAGTCGTTAATTTATGAAGAGTGAACCGACGACTTTTGTACTAGTTCTTTAGATTTTACAGCCCAATTAAGAATTGGTTGCGGGAGCCATTAATTTATGAAGAGTGAACCGATGAATTTTGGGAGAGTTCTTTAGATTATACAGTCCAATTAAAAATTGGTTGCGGGAGTCGTTAATTTATGAAGAGTGAACCGACGACTTTTGTACTAGTTCTTTAGAGTGTGCAGTCCAATTAAAAATTGGTTGCGGGAGCCATTAATTTATGAAGAGTGAACCGACGACTTTTGTACTAGTTCTTTAGATTTTACAGCCCAATTAAGAATTGGTTGCGAGAGCCATTAATTTATGAAGAGTGAACCGACGACTTTTGGAGTAGTTCTTTAGAGTGTGCAGTCCAATTAAGAGTTGGTTGCGGGAGCCATTAATTTATGAAGAGTGAGCCGACGAGTTTTGGAGTAGTTCTTTAGAGTGTGCAGTCCAATTAAGAGTTGGTTGCGGGAGCCATTAATTTATGAAGAGTGAACCGACGAGTTTTGGAGTAGTTCTTTAGAGTGTGCAGTCCAATTAAAAATTGGTTGCGGGAGCCGGATTTGAACCGACGACCTTCGGGTTATGAGCCCGACGAGCTACCAGGCTGCTCCATCCCGCGCCTGTATGTTTTTGTGAATCTATTCTTCGTCGGGGACCGACGACCTTCGATTCTTTCCAGGTTTAGCGAGTCCGACGAATGATTTATCATTCTGCTCCATCCCGCGCCTGTATTTGTACTTAATTTTAAGTCTTGTACTTGAGACTCTATACATCCAACTGATGTTGGTTGCGGGAGCCGGATTTGAACCGACGACCTTCGGGTTATGAGCCCGACGAGCTACCAGGCTGCTCCATCCCGCGCCTGTATGTTTTTGTGAATCTATTCTTCGTCGGGTACCAACGACCTTCGATTCTTTCCAGGTTTAGCGAGTCCGACGAATGATTTATCATTCTGCTCCATCCCGCGCCTGTAAACTCTTAAAAAGGACTTCCCTTTCAAGAGGCCGCTATAATAATGGATTAAAATTTTATTGCAAGGGATTTAATGCTTAAAACAATTCAAGTGCGCAAAAATCCCACAACCTTCAACTTAAACCGTTATTTATTCTATCGTTCGATGATGTGGACTGATCAACTTTTGCCATTGCCAATCGGGATGCCCCATAACAATAAAGTCTGGGTTTTCGGTAGTTTCTCGTCGATTGTAGGTCAGCGGGTTAAACTCAGCATCGGTAATACAACCTCCGGCTTCTTCGACGATGATTTGTGACGCGCCAGTATCCCACTCTCCCGTTGGCCCTACTCGTAAAAAACAATCCGCCTTACCTTCTGCGATAATGCAGGCTTTTAATGAACATGACCCAAGTGCCACAGTGTCGAACTGACTATTTAAGTACTGACTAACCGCTTCAAGCTTTTGTCTGCGACTTACTGCCAATGTCAGCGTTTCTCGTGGCGAGACGAAAATACGTTTACTTTCGCCTGAGTCACTACGTTTAAACGCACCTTCATCTTTGCTCGCGTAATATGTCAGCCCTTGAGATGGCCAGTAAATGACGCCTAACACAGGATGATTATTTTCGATTAGCGCAATATTGACGGCAAAGTCACCGCTTTCGAGAATAAATTCCCCAGTGCCATCCATAGGATCGAGTAACCAGTAGCGCTGCCAATCTTGTCGCTCACTCAATGGTGGAATTGGTGTTTCTTCAGACATTACCGGAATGTCAGGTGCTATTTCAGCAAGACCCGCCATTAAGATCTCATTAGATGCCAAATCTGCGGCAGTGACAGGAGTGTGGTCAGACTTTTCTTTTTTACCAATATCATCGGCTTGATAAATTGCCATAATGGCTTCACCGGCACGTTGTGCCAGTGCGATGCAAGGCTCTAAATAGGACTGCAATTTACGCCTCCAGATTCAAATGTGCTTTTAATAACAGTAGTGCCGCGACACTTCTTGCTTCGGTAAAGTCCTCTTGATGTAACAGATCATATAATTTATCTAGCGGCCACTTCACTACTACCAGTGGCTCTGGTTCATCACCTTCAAGCTGTTCTGAGTAAAGTTCACTAGCGACCAAAATATGCATTTTAGCATTAAAGTAACTCGGTGCCAGTGACACTACTTTGAGTTCAGAGAAAGCATTTGCACCAAAACCCACTTCTTCTTTTAGCTCTCGGTTACCCGCTTCCACCGGGGTTTCGCCAGGGTCAATTAGCCCTTTGGGAAAGCCGAGTTGATAGTCATGTGTTCCTGCACAGTATTCTCTCACTAATAATAGCTCATTATCAGCAGTTATGGGCACGATCATTACTGCGCCACGGCCACCGCCACGAACTCTTTCGTATTCTCGTTGCTCGCCATTCGAAAAAGATAACGAAAGTGCTTCTACCGTGAACAATTTGCTTTTAGCCACGACGTCGCAAGCTAAAATTTCTGGTGGTGTGGGATGCTTTTTATGTGACATAGATCATTATTTGCTATCATGGCGAATAACCTAATCATAAAGCCTTTGAAGTTAAATGCCTATGCTAAATTGGTCAAATATCGATACCGTTTTGTTAGATATGGATGGCACATTACTCGACCTCCATTTTGATAATCACTTTTTTCTCGACGTTGTGCCTAAGGCACACGCAAAACGTCAAGGCTTAACCCTTGAGGCTGCAAGGGCCGACATCCTCGCGCGTTATGACGCAGTAATGGGCCAGATAGAATGGTATTGCCTAGATTATTGGCAGGAGCAACTACAGCTCCCAATTATGGAGCTTAAACGTGAAGTACAACACTTGATCTCAATTCGTGAGGATGTACCAGCGTTTTTAGAGGCCTTAAGAGAGAGTGGAAAACAGCTTATCTTGTTGACCAACGCTCACCCAAACAGTCTAAGTTTGAAAATTGAGCGTACCCAATTCGATAAGTATCTCGACAAATTGGTTTCAACCCATGAATATGGCGTAAGTAAAGAAAGTCAGATGTTGTGGCAACAGGTAGAGCGTGATTTGGGCTTTGATAAGTCCCGCACTTTATTTGTGGACGATAGCATTAGCGTGTTAAATGCTGCGAAAGAATTTGGTATTGGCCATTTGCTTGCCGTTGCTAACCCTGACAGTCGGCAACCAGAGCGAGAGATCACTGAATATCTCTCAGTCTCCGATTACCGTACCTTGCTACCTATTATAGATTAAGCTGGGTAGCGAGCTTTTAAGCCGTCGTACACGTGTGTTTTAAAGTCTGGGTGTGCTGTATCTAGACTTTTCACCACTTCGACTAAGTGCTCGTTATCTTCTTGGCCATTCCATACCTTGATGTAAGAACCATCTTTATAGCCATGGTCTTGGCGGAAGAAGTTAAGCGTGTTTTTACCGACATATCCACGGTATAGGTCATCAATAGACATTCCGATTTGCTGCATACATCCCGCAAACGCATGGGCATCAAACTCGCGTTTGGTTACAGCCGCACTTGCAAGTAATTCAAGGGTTTCCTTGAAGTCTTCTGCGGTAGTTGGCTTTGCCAATTCAGCCTCTAACTGAGTCGCTAGTTGCTCAAATGATGTTTCGCCATCGATACGTAAAGACAAGCCAAAATGAAAAATATCCACTAGCTCTAAAATCACTTGTTCTGTATCTGGCGTTTGCTTTTTCCACCATTTCCAGCCGTAGTGATCTAGCATTTCTGCACACTCAACCCAAATTGCGCGGTACCATTCAAACCCTTGTTCAAACCATTGTTGGTGTACTTTGGTATTCATGGCATGTTGCATTTCTAGCATAACCACAAGCTTAGTGATGTTTGCAGACATTGTGCTCTCTCTTCATGGAAATCAATTACGAGCGATATCATACCGAAGTGAAAGATTTTCGCCAGCGCTTAGGTCTTCTGAGTCGATATCAACTTGAAACCCTAGGAACTTTTTATGCGTCATTTTATTTTATCGCTCGCTTTGGCTTGTTCAGCCTTTGTCAGCGCAGCTGAAATCACTAATATCGCCGCAGCACCTGAACAAGTAAGCCCACTCCTTCCAGGCATTGATGCCCCTGCATTACAACTCAAAGATAAGTCAGGTAAAACTGTCGACCTCCCGACACGCTATAAAGAAAATATCACCGTACTGGTGGTTTATCGTGGTGGCTGGTGTCCATACTGTTCAAGACAGCTCGCGGGTATCCAAGAAATTGAACCACAGCTTGTTAAGATGGGGGCACAAATTATTGCTATCGCACCAGACTCACCTGAGGCGCTGGCAAAAAGTACAATTGAATCCCCTCACTACCAACTGTTGTCTGATAACGAAATGCGTATGAGCCAAGCGTTAGGTCTCGCCTATTTCCTAGATGATAAAACAGCCCTTGCTTATCGCAACAAGTTGGGCGTAAATTTTGTTGATTTTGAGGGGAACGATAAAGTTGCCTTGCCGGTGCCGGCGGTATTTGTAGTCGATAAGAAGGGCTTGATCCAATTTCAATACGCAAACCCAAATTACAAAGTGAGATTGGATGAAAGTGTGCTACTAGCCGCGGTCAAAGCAGCTAGTCAACTATAGAAAAAGCACATAAAAAATGGAGTCCGAAGACTCCATTTTTTAGCGGTTTTCTAGCCGGTTATAGTCAAATAAACCATATTCAACGCCACGTGTTTGTTTGGCAATATCGTGAATTAAATCACTGTAACGCCAAAACTCTGGGTGAGTCCTGCGGATCCCATATTGCGCTCGTAGCGCTCGGTAATCAGACTCACTATTCATTTGGCTAAATGATGAGACGAAGTCCTCTTGTGCTACCTCGCTTTCTAAATACCAAATTGCCTCTGGGTAATCTCCGATAAAGCCTGGCACAATCGTCGCCGTGTCTTCTGTATACGCTCTTTGCCCTTCTTCATTTAACAAACTGGAGATGTTGTAGTGGGCATTATGGTGTAATAGCGAGAACGCTTGATGTGAACCGTCACTTTGCTTAGTAATAATAAACGAGACCTGAGGAAGCAAATTAATCGCCCTAACGGACATGCTATTGAGTGCCTGCAGTGGCTTGCCGACGGCTTGATAGTCATAATCCCTATTTAGAGTCGGCTTAAGCACAGCATGTAGTTTGTCATACAACTCTTGCTTTGGATCGTCCGTTTCGTATTTTATCCCCGTTGGCGCACCGATTAGTGATTTGCGATTGATAAACTCACTTAAGCTCAAGTGTGACTTACGATACCAATAGCGTTTAATTTCCTGTCGATGACTAAGTGGCAGTAAATTTAAAAAGTTTTGCTCACCTTCAAGCCTCAAAAAGTCCATATATAAGCGTGTGATCAACTGATGACCAATGTTGCCATACACGTCAAAACCTGCCACCAGCAAGTAGTGAATGCGCTCGAACAAGGCATAGTCTAATACCCAAGCTGTTTTGGGAGGCTGGCCGATAAAACCTTTAACCACCGTTGCGCTATCAAAATGACGGAAGATAGTTAATGCTGCATTCGGGTTTTCCCCCTCTCCACGCCAAATCAAGTCCATATTGAGACGCTGCCCATCGGCAAACATCTTATCTGCAAGCTCTGTTTTGGCACGTAAGTAATCCTGCTGCTTAGTGGCGTATTTCGCCCAACTGGAAAGCGGTAACGCATTACTTTGCTCAGCCGCAGGTAGTACCAAATCTTCATCATGTTTAAGCAGCAGCTGGTTCACCGCTTCATTGCTATTTTTTTCAGGATCAACAAACGCCACCCAGAAATGATCGTTAATGACATTAAGCGCTATTTGGCCTCGACATACAGGACCTTTGATAAAGCCTTTTACAATTAACTCGGCCTCATCCAGCATAAATTGATAACGAGAATTAACCGGAATATCTTTGAATACCTTAAATGGGTTTGCTGCAAGCTCTGGCTCATAACCTGGCAGTTCCTCCACGTGATAATCCGCTGCATAAAATTGCTGATGTAACCGAGATAGCTTGGCGTCGTTCAATGCCAGTGGCATGTGAGTTTTTGACAAAATGGTACTGCGCACTTGCATCAATCGATAATACACCCTATCGATCTCAGGATCGTCAAACGGACGCACCGAACTCACCAGTGCGATTGGCTGGCCCGGCGGCGTGCTTGAGCGTACCAATTGAAAAAACGCGGGGTCATCCAGATGAGGGAAGTGGATATGGGCTAAATACCAATGCTCAAAAATATAACGCGCGGCAAGGCGGTGTTTATTGGAGTCCTGATTAAGAAATTGTTCCCACTTTTTCACTTCTTTTTGTGCTGCAACACTTGGCTTTGCAATCTGGCTCATTTTACTGCCACTTTGCAGCCATGCTTCCAAGGTTTTGAATTCATCATGCGTGAGCGCTGGTAAGCCGTAGGGCATCCCCGCATGAGGCTGTTGTTTCGCCAGGGTAGAAAATTCATCCATGGTTGGGCAAGACTGCGTTCGATCTAAAGAGAAATCAAACTCTTTACCCAAGATGCCTTGCTCAGGAAAACGATGAGACATTTTTAACAGCAAGCTATTATAAAGCACACTCCCAGCTAGGTTGCTGTATTCAGATTGATTGCGCTCATTCAGCACTGGGGTAAAACCACGCTCACGCCACTGTGTCGTGGTTTGGGCATCGAATAACAGCCGGGTTGGTGTTTGTGCTAACAACCGCGTGCCGTCATACACTAATTCCTTTGACAATCCCCTATCGATTCCTTCTGGAGATGACAGTTTAAGCTGACAAGGTGCGTCATAACAACCATGGCAAACCACACAACGCGACTCCAAAATGGGTTTCACGCTTTGTAAGTAACGTGCACCGCCTTGGTGATATTGTTCGATTCGTGCTTGGGGTTGCTCTGGTCCAAACATATCATCATATTTAGACACACCCAAAGCCACACAGCCAGAAAGCACGGCGACAACCACCGCACAAAACAGTGCACGTTTAGACATTTACTCGCCCTCGTCGTCATCCAGCCCAAGATCAAAAGTCGGCATCATTTCTACTGGAGGCGAGACAAATAATGCATCGCTACTGGTACTCAGCACAGCACTGAGAATAGGCCCGCGATTAATGAGCAATTGCAACTGATGTTCCGCACCTATCAACTCAGTCACTGTCGTACTAATGTTGTTGAGCGCATAGTCATCAATATGCAAGCTAATATTCTCATCTTCTTTTGGGTTTTGGCACAAATGAGCAAGGAGGTTCTCACTCAACATCACTGATACTTCAGCATCTGGAGAGTCGATATCACGATTCTCGATGTTATCGTCTAACAAAAAAAGCGGCAGTGATAATGGGGTATCTTGTTGTAATTCCATCAAAGGTTACCATCTGAGTATTTGCTTTATATTAGCACAGTTAGATGGCTGATGGCTGAAAAGGGGGCGACTATGCGCCCAGCTTGATTACCAAGGAAGCGTGTCTCCATTGGAGTGCCAAAAACCACCGCTGTTTTCGATAGTTAGGTGTTCAATTCTCTTAATTAAACGTTCCGCCGCAACATCTGGACCAATATCACCTGCAAATCCCACCATCTGCGTTTGCACAAAGCCAGGATGGAATAGTCCAACAGCAATATCTTGGTTTTTCAGCTCGTGAGCCATACTTACGCTCGCCGCGTTCAGTGCAGCTTTCGACATTCTATAACCAATGTAACCACCAGAACCATTATCTGCAATCGAACCCATACGACTTGTGATCATGGCAACTTTACTACCTGCTTTGAGGTTATCGAGCAGTGCATGAGTGACTCGAATTGGTCCTAGCGCATTAACGTTAAATTGGTGGTCGATATTTTCAAAATCCATTTCCACTAGTGTTTCGTTATGAAATACCCCAGCGTTATTAATAAGAATGTCTATTTTCTCCGAGCCCAATGCCGCCAATAGCTTTTTCGCGCCATTTTCCGTCGCAACATCTATATCTTCAATGATATCCACGCCTAGAGATTCTAGTTCTGCCGATGCTTTGCGAACAACCGCAGTTACTTTGCAGCCTAGAGATAAGTATTGTTTACAAAACTCTAATCCAATCCCACGATTAGCACCGGTCACCAAAACATGTAGTGTCATATCCTTCTCCTCACGATTTTTATGCTCAAACTATTACAATTGGTATGAGTTTACTAAACTCAAGGTCAATCCTGACTGAATTCATTTTTATGATGTACTTTTTCACTTTCTGACAACTTTGCTACAGTTATAACTCTGACAACCGTAAGGATATGTTGTGAAACTCGCACTTAGCACCCTCTTGCTTTTCTTTATCCACAAGGCGACGTTCGCCTACCAAATCAATGTCAGTGAGCTGGTCGCTTATCAGCTTGGCCAACAGCAAATCGCACAACTCATGCAAAAAATATACGCACCTTTGGACATCACGCCCACACTTGTCGTGTTACCCAGTGAGCGCGGATTAGAATATGTAGATCAAGGGTTTTATGATGCGGAGGCATTTGCACTAGCGCTATTGCAAATGCCTATCCTAACTTACTGCAAATACCCGAACCACTTGCAACCGTGCGAATGGCGGTGTTTTGTCTCAAGAAGGAACGTTGTACTTTGTCGACCCGACAAGACTATGTGGTAATACAAGGCAGTTTAATAACGGAGCAAGTTTGTCAGCGTAAAAGGTTGACCTGTAACGCGGTCTCTAACGATGTTTCTGCGTTTCAAGCACTTGAAAAAGGTCATGTAGAACAAATTTTAGCTGATGACTTATTTGCGCTTGGTGCGCTATGTCAGTCAGGACTCGCCACAGTTTATGTGCGTAGGCTACGAGATGCGAGTTATCCTATTTATCACTATATCAATCGTAAACACCAAGACCTACTGCCGAAATTAACAGCGTCTATCAAGCAGCTAAATAGTAGTGGAGAGCGCGATACTATTCTAAACCGGCTCTCTGAGAGCTTCGCCACTTGCCATGGCAAAGTGATTGAATTAGAAATGCATTAAGTTGAAATATCATCCATGGCAGATTCTATGATAGAGAATACCGCCCCTTGAGGATCCGTTATCACGCTGAAGCGACCTACATCTGGTATATCTGTCGGCGGTACACAAATTTCTCCGCCAAGCTTTTGGGCATATTCAGCTTTACTATCGCAGTCCAATACCGCAATGTAAACCATCCAGTGCGGAGGAATGTCTTCACCCCATTCAGCCGTCATTTCTAACATGCCAGCGACGGGTTGCTCATTTACTTTGAACAAGGTGTAGTCCATATTTCCCATGTCTTTGACTTCGATTTGCCACCCAAATAATGCGGAATAAAAGTCACGACTTTTGGCGCTGTTTTTACTCACTAGCTCAAACCAATAAGGGGTATTCGCTTCAAGATGACGTTGCGTCCCAATATGACCACCCTCTTGCCATAACGCAAACACCGCGCCACCTGGCTCCTTTAGCATCACCATCCGCCCTGCCCCTGGGACATCATGAGGGCCTGCAAGCACTTCAGCACCGAGCTCGTTGGCTTTGTTTAGACATTCATCAACATTGTCTACCGCCACATAAGCAAGCCAGTGACTAGGCATGCCTCCTTGTTGTTGCTCAGCGGTCATCTGATACATCGCTGCGACATCATCGACTTCTTTTTGCAACATGGTGTAATAACAATCTTCACCAATGGGCTGGTCAAGAATTTGCCAATCAAATAGTTGGCTATAGAAAGGTTTTGCTGACTGCCAGTCGCTTGAACACAATTCAATCCAACAAAAATAACCGGGTCTAAATTCACTAATTATTGCCATGATAAGCACCAAACTCATTCAAGTGTATTGAATATAGCAGCAGTAGCCTAAAGCCGCCTGAGGCATTTACACAAATTTACAAGTGTGGGAGGTTTATTGTTGTGGAATTAAAAATTAACCTATAGAATCCCGTTCCGCCTTTGAAGACTAGGCGAAATAAAAACAACTATAGGATGTAAAATGTTTAAAACTACTCTAGCTGCAGCAATCGTCGTTGGCGCAATGACTGCCCCTCTAGCTGCACACGCTTCTGATTCTGTAAACCCTTGGCAAGAATGTGGTATCGGTGCAATCATCTTCCCAGATAATGGTGCAGCTGCTGCAATTTCGAATATCATTTGGGACCTTGGTACGACTGCTGTTTCTACAAAGATTTCATCTGTAGAATCTTGTGCTGGTCGTGAAGTAAAAACTGCAATGTTTATTCAGCAAACATTCCCTACACTGGAGCAAGAAATTGCAGAAGGTCAAGGTGAATACGTGTCTGCGATGTTAGCAGTACGTGGCTGTGACGCAGCAGCAACAGCTGACATTGTAACCGCTATCAGAAATGACTACGCAGCGCAGCCTGCAAATAACGCTGAAGCACTATACAACATCGTAGAAACTCGCGTTTCGACTAGCTATTCAGCTCAGTGTAACGCAAGCTAAATAGTATAGGTGAGCACACCTAATAGCGCTGTGCTCACTTTTTTGATGAAGACCGTTCTCAAATATTCAGCTTACAGCTTACTGTTTTATAGTACAGCCACATTAAGCTTTGATACCAACGAGCTGGCCCAAAACACAACGTGGCAAAAACTTCTCCATCTAAAGAAAGATGGCCACAGTTTAATAAAATCAGCTTCTTTTTTTCTATCTGATCACACCCAATTTTCACCAGCGAACGAACTTAATGCAACTATTGCAGCTTTTCAACGTGAGCCTAGTTCACAGTGCCAATTTCCGGCTCGAGCCAAGTGGCTAAGATCCCAAGGCGTTCCGTTACCAAAAGCGCCAGCTTGCGTGGCTTTTGATGAATGGAAAAATGAAGGTGACTGGAATTCTATCAGCTTAGTGTTTGCCTCCGGATACATGAGCAACCCGGCCTCGCTGTATGGGCATATGTTACTTAAAATCGGCTCTCAATCAGCTCACAATATCCTGTTAGACCGGAGTGTCAATTATGGAGCAATCGTTCCAGAGGACGAAAATGGGTTAGTTTATATAGCTAGAGGGTTATTTGGCGGCTATCAGGCTGGCTTTTCAGATCAGCGATTTTTTCATCATCACCATAACTACAGTGCGGACGAGCTGCGTGACCTTTGGGAGTACAAATTAAATTTAACACCAGATGAAGTCGAATTTATTACAAAACACCTTTGGGAATTACTAAACGCTCAATTTGATTATTACTTTGCTGACGAAAATTGCGCATTTCATATCGCACAACTTATTGAACTTGTGCTTGATAAGCCATTAACGGCTGACCTACCGCCTTGGGTGATCCCTGTCACTATTTTTGATAGATTGAATCAAGCTAAGCACCAAGATAATTCTTTAGTGTCAGCGATTCATTATATTCCTTCAACAAGCAGTGAGTTCTACAACCTATATGAAAAATTAAGTCCTGAGCTCAGATCGTTGGCAATCCATCTTTATCACCATCAAAAAGACTTCAATAATGAAAAGTATCAACAGCTTCCAACTGAGCAAAAAGTAATATTACTTGAAGTATTGATGAGCTTTGTACAGCTGCAACTTACCTTAGAAAGAGACGAGAAACGCAACAGCGAGTTTAAACGTGTATTGCTAAAAGAACGAATAAAGCTTCCAGCAGGCATCAGTAAGGCGAAATCCCTCTCGGCTATAACACCAAGTGACAAAGCACCACACTTGGCAACAAAACCGTCGAAAGTAAGCCTAGCCATTCAGTCACAGCCCGATTCAGAGTATACTGCGAGGTTTGGCTTTAGATTGACATATTTTGATTCGCTTTCTCCAGACACTGCTAGAGTTAAATTTTCAAACTTAGAAATGCTGGATGTAGAACTTGCGCTAGCTGATAACGACATAGATATTTACAAGTTTGACGTGCTGGATTTAGAGTCCTTTAATCCAAGCTATGCAAAAGGGTTTGATAACCAAAACTGGGCTTGGCGCCTACGCTTAGGCTATGAAAAGCAGCAGGCTTATTGTAATGATTGCGCTTTTGTTGGATTAAATACTGCTGCAGGCTACGCCCATCTGCTAAATGCTAGCAGCATCACATTTGCTCTCGCAACAATAGAAACTTTTTCTATAAATAACAATTACTATCTCAGCCCAGGTATTGAAGTTGGCTTACTTTCAAGGCTAAATAATTCTTTTGCATTCAGAACCTCTATCTCGAAAAACACTCATCACGCAGCACATATCAAACTTGAGCTCGCAAACCAGCTTTCGCCTCAATCCGATGTAAGGATTGGTTGGGACTATGCAGAAACATCCCGACTTTCATTGCAGTTCAATTATTATTGGGATTAGTGGCTCACTTCGGCTGCCCATACTTAGGTGAGCGCACGCCATAAAGCAAACCACTGCTTGAGTCCGCTGATAATAATCTCTGTGATGCTTTCTGTGAAACTTCAAATCCTTTATCTGAAGTGCTTTCAATCACCTGATTTAGTACCGCGCCAATCAATGCGCCAGCCAAACTGCTATCACGGTCATCTCTGTCTTCACTACTTGACGCTTTTGACTTACCACGCCAAATTACTTGGCCAGTTTTTAAATCAACCAACCTTGCCGATAGCGCTACGGTAGTGTCACTATCTAATACAACGTATGACGTACCATAATCTTGAATCTCTATGTATAAGGCGGCGTCCGCAGCAAAGATTTCATAGAGCTTGTCTATCGCAACATTGTGAACATCATGAGCCACAGTTAAGCCGTTATTTTTAAAAGTCTCATTGACCAAAGATACTGGAAAAACATAATAGCCAGAGTCTGCAAGTGGCTTCACCACTGTCGCCATGACCCCAAAAGGCGCAACCACCTCATTGGAATTATTGATAGGCGGTAACACCAGTATCGACTTAGGATCGCTTTGAATAAAAGCGCTGTAATCCTGCTTAGGTGCTGTCGCACAGCCATTCAATAAGGCAAAAGTCAAAAGCACCAAGCTCGCTTTAATCCATTTCATCTTATTCTCCCTGTGCATTTTTTAGTAAAAAGTCGATATATTGCCTGGACTCAGGATACAGTTGTTTTTCCTGTTCAAAATACGCAAACCCTTTGCCGTTATCCCCTTGCATCAAATATAAGTAACCGAGATGCGCATACATACCTGGTGCTGGACTGATCTGCTTTACTTCTGCGCGCGCTATGCTTGACTCTAACTGACTGATCTGCTGCTCAAGCGACTGCCCATCACCTCGAAAAAACTCATAGAGGTTACGTTCGTAAGAACCGTAATAATATTGTGGTGTCGTACTCTGACAACCAGACAATATCAATAGTAAAGTCGCCACAAATATCATTTGCTTCATAATTTACCTGAGGTTTAGATTAGCTGTGGGGATTGTCTATAAAGGCTTCCAATCGCCTTTCTCGATACCACTCACCAAGTTATTAACGGCTTCACGAATAGCTAAATCCAATACCTTGCCGTTTAGCGTTGAGTCATACCCCGCAGTGCCACCAAAACCAACCACTTCTCGATTAGATAAGCTGTATTCTCCAGCACCTTGCACTGAGTAGACAACTTCTGAACTAGTCACATCAACGATATTCAGATTTACCTTAGCGTAAGCAATTTGCGATTTTCCTTTACCTAGGATGCCGAACAATTGTTTATCACCTACTTCTTTTCTACCAAACTCGGAAACATCTCCCGTGATCACAAAGTTAGCGCCTTTAATACTTTGTTTTGCGCCCGCAAATCCAGCTTCTTGGGCAATCTCTGTCATGTTTTCTCTATCTAAAACAATAAAGCGATTACTCTGCTGTAAATGGGTGGTCAGAATAGTTTTAGCCTGAGAACCCAAGCGATCCGGTCCTGAACTAAACACACCATTGTGAAAAGCTGAACGGTTTTGCAATTTACCAACCGCTAACTGACTTTTTGGTCCATTATATGTCTGATTATATGAGGCCACTTTAGGTGCTTCTACCGTTCTTGATGCTTCCGTTGCGCAACCCGCGGTTAATCCGACAAACGTCAATGCAATTACTGTGGCAAGCGGTTTATTCATTATCATTCTCCTAAAGTCATATGCGCCAGTCTGTGACGCAGCGATTCGTTTTGTTAATAACAATGTAGATAAATTTAGCTGACTTTAGTGTTAATTTTTGTTTGGGAAAAATGCAATAACGCTACATCTAGATGGGATTTTAAAGATAGTGCAAAATAAAACCGAGTACAGCACCGGAAAAAGTAGTGCAGACGACTTAAGAAGCGGCCATCAACAAACCTAAATTCATTTTTATAACAAATAGTTATGGATTTGTAAGTTTGTGATTTGCTTAGTACTGCACAAAGCACCAAGCAAGATTACTGTTAAAAAGCGCCATACACTTTCCAACAAATTAGCGTTGGCGCATCACGCCTTCTTGAATAGTCGACGCAACTAACTCACCTTGGCGGTTGAAAAATTGACCACGTACTAGGCCTCGGCCATTAGACGCGCTCGGACTATCAACGCTATATAAAATCCATTCATCCATTCTAAACGGACGATGGAACCACATCGCATGGTCTATTGTCGCGACTTGCATATTTGGCTGCATAAACGACAAACCATGTGGTTGTAGTGCAGTTGGTAGAAATTCAAAATCAGAGGCATAAGCCAGCAAATAGTTGTGGATCCTTCTGTCGTCCGGCATGTCACCATTGGCTTTAAACCAAACATTTCTCACCGGGTCCTGTTTTTTAGGTTTGAATGGATTTTGAAAGTTTACAGGGCGCATATCCAGCGGCATTTCTTGCGTAAATTTCGCTCGAAGTGATTCTGGAATGAGGTCCGCATGTTCTTGATAAAAGTGAAGTGATGACTTCAATGTTTCAGGCTCTGGCACATCCGGCATCAAAGATTGATGAGAAACGCCGGGTTCATCCCCTTGGAAAGAGGCAGTCATGTAAAATATCGGCTTACCATATTGAATGGCACTGATCCTACGAGTGCTAAAACTGCGACCATCACGAATGTTTTCGACATCGTAGACGATGGGCTTGCTTGCATCACCAGGACGCAAAAAGTAAGAGTGCAGCGAGTTAACAAAGCGCCCTTCTGGTAAGGTGTATTTTGCTGCGGACAACGCCTGCCCCATCACCTGACCTCCAAACACTTGAGGAAAACCAAGGTCTTGGCTTTGACCTCGATATATCCCTTGCTCAATTTCTTCAAGGCTGAGCAAATCCAACAGATTTTGTAACACTTGACTCATGTTGCACTCCGAACGTCTAGTAGAACTGGCGATAGTCGTTATAATGAGATAATACTTTTACCAAATCCAAGTAAGACTCGGACTGGTAGCAAACCAAGTACATTGCTCAAATGAGTATAATACATCATAACTCAAACTATTGGACTAACCCATATGGCTTATTGGCTGTTTAAAACAGAACCCGATGCATTTTCCATTGATGACTTAAAAAACGCGCCTGAGCAGCAAACTTTTTGGGAGGGAATTCGTAATTATCAGGCAAGAAACTTCCTGCGTGACGAGGTTAAGGTGGGTGACTCAGTGTTTATTTACCACTCAAGCTGTAAAGTCCCTGCGGTTGTCGGTATTGCCAAAGTGGTGAAAGCAGCAGAGCCAGATCCACATCAATTTGACTTAAGCAGTGATTATTATGATGCTAAATCAAGCACTGATAACCCTCGCTGGGTAGGTGTCACTCTAGCATATGAGCGGCACCTACGCCCGGTGACCCTGCAAGCGATAAAAGCCAACACTGCGCTCACCGAGCTGGCTCTAAAAAAAGGGGGGAGGTTATCCATCATGCCCATCATCGAACCTGAGTGGCAGGTTATTTTAGAGATGTCGGGGCAAAGCTAACGTTTTGCTTTGCCTTTTTGTCGCCCGTGCTTAGGCACTATGCTGATATATAGCAGCAAAGCGACCCAAGAAAACAGTAGCGTTCCTATCAGCCAGCCGTTTTTTTCATGCCCTTTGCTGCGCTTGCTTCCTGCAACCAAAGCGACAGGAAGTAAGTAAGCGCACACAACAGCAATCATCAAAAAGAGTTCTTCGAACATAGTGATGACCAGTCAACCTCTGATGCAAGCACTCGCTGTGGTGCAATATAGTGCAAAATATCTCCCCCTGTGATGTTGTAATCCAGAGGTGGGTTTAGATCCATATTTAGCGCATTTATATCGTGCGCAACACCGAGCAGCGTCGCATCATGATGCTGTTTAAAATAACCAAAAATATCACCAAAGGTTAAACAGCTTACCTCTGCAGGTAAGGCTAAGCTAAATTGCGTATCGCCGTGTAGCGTCGACAGCAATTCCTCTTGTACTCGGCTTGAGCCTGGGTCTTGCATGGCTCGCACTAAGATTTCCGCAGACATAGATGCTGAGCATTCAACATTTTTACAATGCTCTCTTAAAAGTAGTGCTTTGCTATCGTCCAAGAAGTGCGCGCTAATATGTGCTTCGGGTTTTACTACCCGACTAAGCTTTAGCGCGGTGGTAAATGTCTGGTTATCATCATCGCCATCAATGATGATTTTGTCAGCCCGCTCAATGTTAATCCGACTTAGCTGTTCGTCATCAGTAAAGCTGGTTAAACGCGCAAATGCGACTTCCGGATAACTCAACAGCGGATGCTCCATGGCCTCGGTGACGGCTAATACGATTTTTCTATCTTCGCGTTTATTGTCACCTAAAATGTAATCCACCATTTTTTTTGTTCTGACATCATGCCAACCAAAAATTACAATGTGGTTTTGCAAATGTGCAAAGTCTTTTTCCCCTGTCATGCCTCTTCTCACCCAATACGTCACAAATTGTCCAGCTTTTCCCAATAACACACCAAATAGCGCAAGGCCAAATGGGATCTGTATTATGGCAACGACTAAACGGCCAAAATCCGTTGTTGCACTAAAGTCTCCGTAGCCAACTGTTGAAGTCGTCACCACGTAGTAATAAAAGAACGTGCTCAGTGGTAATAACGCCGATTCATTGCTGAGCCATAATAACCCCCAGGTCACCGACATATGAATGAGCGTTGCCATAAATAACAGTTGCCAGCTGGCCTTATCCACATGAGCCCGCATCAAAACAACTAAGCGCTTAAAAATTATAGGCATATTGCTTCCCTATCAAATACATACTGCTACCTTACTGCAGATTTTAGCCAAAAAACAACACGACATATCGACTTCTTTGATATAGTCTTAGAAAAGGTTACAAGAAGTAATGAGGGGTTAACATGGCTGGCGTATTGGCCTCAGTAAATCAACGCACACAACTGGTGGGTGAAAACCGCCTAGAGTTGCTATTGTTTCATCTTCATAGCCGCCACTTTTTTGCGCTCAACGTCTTCAAGGTAAAAGAAGTTGTTAAGCTCCCTCATCTTAACAAAATGCCCAATGCACACCCTAAAGTGTGTGGCGTAACCAACATCCGTGGTGAGTCTATTCCGGTTATCGATTTACGACAAGCGATATGCATGCCGCCATGCGACCGAGACAAAGACTGCAACTTAGTGATCACAGAGTACAACCGCTCAGTGCAGGCTTTCTTAGTTGGTAAAGTTGACCAAATCGTCAATACTACGTGGTCCGATATTATGCCAACCCCTAAGTCTGTTGGCCGCAATCACTATCTCACCGCACTGACCAAAATCAAACGTGACGGCGTTGAACACATCGTTGAAATTATCGATGTAGAAAAGGTACTTGCCGAAATCGTCGAATACAAAGTTGAGATCCCGCAAGACATTCTAGATAAAGATATCATCAACGAGTTTCATGGCCGTAAAATTCTACATGCCGATGACTCGCCGACTGCTCGTCGTCAAGTTGCCGATACCTTGGCACAATTGGGCATAGAAATCATCCCAGCGACTGACGGCCAAGAGGCGCTCAATGTGTTAAAGCACTGGGCCGACGAAGGTATCGACGTACAAAAAGAGTTACTTGCGGTGATCACCGATGCAGAAATGCCGGTTATGGATGGTTATCGACTCACCTATGAAATTCGCAATGACAGTCGCCTGAAAGACCTTTATGTCATTCTCAATACCTCACTCAGTGGCAGCTTTAATCATGCCATGGTCGAAAAAGTGGGTTGTAATGCGTTTCTATCAAAATTCCAGCCCGATTTATTGGTTACAGAGGTACAAAATCGGTTGAAGGACGTTTTGCAAAAATAAATATAAACACTGTATAAAAAACCAGTTTATGTTTCTTTATAAATCATAACGTTACCTTTACTCGGTTAGGTTTGCTTTGCGATATGCTGGGATTTACGGCAACGACTCGGTATACTTGCCATCATTTGAGCAAATAGGCAAAGCAATGGACGTATCAGAATTACTCGACGGCCTCAACGACAAACAGCGCGATGCAGTCGCCGCACCTCTGCAAAACATGTTAGTGCTCGCAGGTGCGGGGTCAGGTAAAACACGAGTACTCGTTCATCGTATAGCTTGGCTTATGCAAGTTGAGCACGCCTCTGCATTTAGTATTTTCGCGGTAACCTTTACCAATAAGGCAGCCAAAGAAATGCGTGCTCGTGTTGAAGCGACGCTCAATGGCCCTGTTGGTGGTATGTGGATAGGCACTTTCCACGGCCTTGCCCACCGCATGTTACGCGCCCATCACCGTGAAGCTAAATTACCAGAGTCATTTCAAATTCTAGATAGCGATGATCAGCAACGAATGATCCGCCGTTTGCTCAAAGCCATGAATATCGATGAGAAAAAGTGGCCACCTAAGCAGTTAAGCTGGTACATCAGCGCGCGTAAAGACGAAGGATTAAGACCCAAAGATATTCAAGCATACGATGTCAATGAACAGCTGATGTTAAATGTATATAGTGCTTACCAAGATGCCTGTGATCGAGCCGGTCTTGTTGATTTTGCCGAGATCCTATTGCGCTGCTACGAGCTATTACAGCAACAACCTACCTTGCTACGTCACTATCAACAACGCTTCCGCCATATGCTAGTGGACGAGTTCCAAGATACCAACAGCATTCAATATTTGTGGCTACGCCTGCTTGCAGGTAGTGACAACAATATCATGATCGTAGGGGATGACGATCAGAGTATTTACGGCTGGCGTGGTGCAAAAATAGAAAACATCAAACGTTTTCTGGACGACTTTAACGCCGAAACGATCCGACTTGAACAAAATTATCGATCTACTGCAACCATTCTAAAAGCATCCAATGCGCTCATTGAAAACAACGCCGAACGAATGGGTAAAAGTCTCTGGACTGACGGTAATCAAGGCGAGCCAATTTCAATTTACGCCGCTTTTAATGAACTTGATGAAGCACGCTTTGTGGTTGGCAAAATTAAATCTTGGTTACAGGCTGGCAATGCGCTCAGCGACAGCGCGGTACTCTACAGAAACAACGCACAGTCCCGAGTGTTAGAAGAAGCCTTACTTCAAGAAGGGCTAAAATACCGTATTTATGGCGGTATGCGTTTCTTCGAACGCCAAGAGATTAAAGATGCCCTGTCTTACCTTCGTATAATCAGTAATCGTAATGACGACGCGGCATTTGAGCGTGTGATAAACACCCCTACCCGTGGTATTGGTGATAAAACATTAAGCCATATTCGCGATTGTGCACGTCACGAATCACTCTCGCTTTGGGATGCAGCCAAAGCCGTACTTGCGCAAAAGCATTTGGCGGGAAGAGCAGCTACGGCGGTGACAAAATTTATTGAATTAGTCGAGCAGCTAGACGATAAAATTGCCGAGCTTGAACTGGCACAACAAGCACAGACAACCATTGAGCAGTCAGGTCTCATGGCAATGTATCAGGCCGAAAAAGGCGAAAAAGGCCGCGCTCGAGTGGAAAACTTGGAAGAATTGATCAGTGCTTGTGGTCAGTATGAACTTCCTATCGATGAAGATTTTACTTCACCATTACAAGGCTTTTTAGCCTATACCTCTTTGGAGGCAGGCGAAGGCCAGGCTGACGAGCACGAAGATGCGGTACAAATGATGACACTGCACTCGGCCAAAGGGCTCGAGTTCCCATTGGTCTTTATGGTTGGGGTGGAAGAAGGCATGTTCCCATCGCAACAAAGTAATGAAGAGTCAGGCCGCTTGGAAGAAGAGCGCCGCTTGTGCTACGTCGGTATGACGCGTGCCATGGATAAGCTTTACATTAGCCACGCAGAAAGTCGCCGCTTGTATGGTCAAGAAAAACATCACAGCCCTTCAAGGTTCTTACGTGAAATTCCTGAAGACTGCATGGAAGAAATCCGGATCAAAACGCAAATTTCTCGTCCGGCTAACTCGGGTCGATTCAGCCCATCAATCAGTCACGCGACCTTTGAAGATAGCGGCTTTAATTTAGGCCAGCGCGTCCTCCATGCCAAATTTGGTGCAGGTACAGTGCTTAACTATGAAGGTGCAGGTGCTCAATCACGCATCCAGGTTAGCTTTGATGATGTTGGTAGTAAGTGGTTAGTAACCGCCTATGCAAGACTTCAAGCACTCTAGTCTTTCACAATTACGTTCTCAGCTTGCCGATGCCCGCCATCGGCAACTCTTGCTTATCACCGGCAGCCAAGCTTGGTGTTACGGGCAGTGTCAGCAGCTACTAGCAAACTCAAACGATAATCTTATCCTAAGTAGCAATAAGACATTAGAAAATGCCGTTTGGCCTGAGCATTTACACCAAATACTCGGACAAGAATTTAGCAACCTAGTCTACGACGGCTTTAGCGGTATTGTGCCTAACAAAATCGCAGCGGCAGCGGGCACGGTAAAAGCAGGCGGCTTACTGCTGTTGTTACTTCCCGAGTTAGATGAACTCGACCACTGGCTAGACCCTGCAATTACCCGCTGGTGCTCAGAGGGGCAAACGCCCAAACACAGCCACTTTTTAAAAAGGTGGCAGCAGCTCTGGCAGCAACGAACAGTTTGGCATATCAGTGAACACTTTGGAGCTCAATTGCCCTCAGCGTATCTTGCTACAAGTTCAGTGGTTAGTGGTATTGCAGAGCAACAAATTGTACTTGCGCAACTCTCCGCAATATTGGAAAGCCAGCAAACACCTGTATTACTGAGTGCAGATAGAGGTCGAGGGAAGAGCGCGTTATTAGGTCTCTTGGCATCAAAGCATCCTACACAACAATTTGTTATTTGTAGCCGCCATTTTCATGCTCTGCATAGTTGCTTTAGCATGCTTGCTCAAACACTCAATACCGAGGTTGATGTAAAAACGAAGAAGCTGGCTAATCTCAGCTATATGGCACCAGATGCGTTACTACAACAAGCCTCTACGCTTGATAGCAATACGATTATTTTGGTAGATGAGGCAGCTGCCCTGCCAGTTCCATTTTTAATACAAATCACTCAACTTGGTTTTCGCTGCATTTTTTCCAGCACCTTAGTTGGTTATGAGGGTAATGGTAGAGGCTACACGTTACGGTTTAAACGCTACTTAGAATCACATTACCCAAGTTATCTTGATTTCACCTTGTCGACTCCTATTCGTTATGCGTCAGATGATCCACTGGAGCAGCAGATCAGAGATTTATTTGTACTCGAGTGTAAGGCGACATCACCCATACTCACTTCATCAACCACAATGCGCGCTATTTCCCAGAGTGAATTGGTAGAAAATAGCCAGTTACTTGAGCAAGTATTTTCACTGCTCGTTTTAGCGCATTATCAAACCAGCGTGGATGATTTACGGCAATTATTAGATGCACCCGATCTGCATTTACGAGGTGCATTTTGCAATAACAAGCTAGTAGGCATTTGCCTTGCTGTCATCGAAGGCGGACTCGCTTCAGATCTCGCAGAAGATATTCTAGTAGGAAAACGAAGACCCACAGGCCATCTCTTGGCGCAGCAGCTAACGACAAGCTTGGGTGATAGCCGTTTTGTCACCGAAAAAAGCGCAAGAGTTGTTAGAATAGCCGTGCACCCGGATGTACAACAGCAAGGAATTGGCAGTCAATTACTTGAATGTTTTGAAACCACATTACCAGAAGATATCAGTTACATAGGAACCAGTTTTGGCCTTACAGCGCCATTGCTTTCATTTTGGTCACAACGTCACTATCAGCCGATGAAACTGGGATTTAAGCAAGATAAGGCCAGTGGCGAGTATGCAGTTTTGATGTTCAAAAAAATCCGAGGCGACTTAGACAACGCCTATACTCGAGTATTCAAACAAGCTTTTTTCTATCAGTTGCGCTCGCACTATCAACAACTCGATACTGAGGTGGTGAGCGCGCTATTGGCGACCTTACCCTTTGAACATATAGCTAATGAGCAGCTGGATTATTTGCGCTATTTACGTAAAAGCAACCCGGTTGAGCAACAAGTATGTCCTTTTTTATGGCAGTTGGTCACAACCGATCCTCGATTGCTTAAAAACTTAACTAAAGTTTCCAAAGCACTAGTGATTCGTCTAATATTACAGCAACATTCGACCCACGTCGTAATTAATTTGCTTGGGTTATCTGGTAAAAAAGCCCTCACCACAACGCTAAGAGAGACAGTACGGCAAGTATATGAGTATTTTCGGTGTTAAATTTTTACTATTCACTTTTGCTTCTGCTGTACTGAGCTTTGCAGCTTCCGCTCAACCTGTGGTGAAAATTGGTATGTCCACCGCACTCTCAGGTCCTGCAAAAGAGATTGGTCAACAACTAAGGGCTGGTGCTGAGCTACATTTTAACTTTTATAACCAGCATAAAACGGATGGCGCAGCTAAGATTGAGTTGCAGGTGCTAGATGATGGCTATGAGCCACACAAAACTGTAACCAATGCTCGTAAGCTCGTTTATGAAAATAAGGTCGATGCATTATTTGGCGTTATGGGCACCCCAACCTCTTACGCTATAAAACCAATTTTAGAACACTCTAAAGTTCCCTTTCTTATGCCATATACTGGCGCTGAGTTTCTCCAAGATCCTATTACTTTTAATGTGTTTAACCTCCGGACTAGCTATAATAAAGAGGCTCAAGATATCATCCGCTACTTCGTCGATGAACAAAAACTCAAGCGAGTCGCTCTACTCATACAAGCCGATGAATTTGGTCTCACCGTAGAAAAAAGCCTTACCAAAGCGCTTGCGGAACATGGATTAAAACCCGTTGTGATAACCCGTTTTAGACGAAATACTGATGATATTGAGCGAGCACTTGAGCAAGCACAGCGCCATAAAATTGAAGGCTTGGCTATGGTCGGCACCTACACGCCACTGTCTAAGTTTATCAATCGTGCCATGGAAGTTGGCCTAGAAACACAATACGCCACGGTTTCATTTGCCTCCTCCAATGAGCTATTCGCTAGACTCAGAGGCAAGCCCAAAGTATTAGTCACCGAAGTTGTGCCTGACCCAGCGATTTGTAAGGGTAAGCTTTGTGACACTTTTCGCGAAGCAGTCCGCAATAGCACGCTTTCCCAAAACGAACAGGTATTCGAAGGCTATCTCAATGCCTACTTGTTGACGACTGCTATCCAGCAATGTGATCTGCCTATTGACAGCAATTGCCTACTAAACGCATTACAACACGAGTTGGAGCATAACACCGTTATTAAAGAGGTATTTATGCTCCAGCCAGCGCAAAAGAAATTGCCAGTTTACCGTTCCTTTTTCCAATAATGTTCTATGCTTAGTTGATACTGACCATATGCGAGGCTGACATGGATTTAATTAACTTTCGCGTCGGGAAAAAAACAATATCACTGCAAATCCTCGATATTCTATTAACTGAACGCTACGAAGAAAATTTAACGGATTTACCCAATGACAACCCCAGCTTCTTGGGCGTCAAAGATTACATGGGCGTACCGACCCCTATTTTTGATTTAGGGATCATATTGAACAAACGCTCTTCCTATGAGACCAATCAAGAATTGGTCAGCATGCTACAGCAGCGAGAGCAAGATCATAAAGAATGGCTTGTCGCACTCGAAGCAAGCATTTTTAACGATGTCCCCTTCACTAAAGCCAAAGATCCAAAGCAATGTGCTTTTGGACAGTGGTATTACGGCTTCAAAACTGAAAATGACGATCTTAAAGCACTACTGAGTCGCTTCGAAGAACCACATGCAAAACTACATTCATTAGCGGATAAACTATTAGTGATGTGCGCACAGGGACATAAACAAGAAGCCATAGATACTCTCGCTCGTGAAAAGAGCACCACTTTTAATAAACTCATACGATTGTTTGAATCAGCCCGTGATCAGATCATGCTTGACCATAAACCTATCATCGTCTTTACCACTCAAGATGGCCAAAGTCCGCATATCGGTTTGCTTGTCGATAAGGTAGAAGATAACGTTCACTGTGACGAAAGCGATATTAAATCACTACAGGAAATGACCAGTATTGGTTTTGAAATCGATGCGCAAACCAAAAAGTTGATGAAGGGTTTGGTCAAGATGGGAAAACGTCACAGCGTATTGATTGACCCTAGCGCCATTTTCCGCCCAGAACATTTACAAAATTATGAGCCAGAAGAAACAGAAGAGTACGGCTTGTTTTAGATTCAGCAAATGGAGCACAAAAAAACGCCGCAAAATTGCGGCGTTTTTTGTATTCTAAGTAGCCTGCTTCGAGATAACTTGTTATCCCAAGCTCAGGTTACTTAGCTTGGCGGCTAGCGCGTTTACGCTCGCTTTCAGTCAGTAATTTCTTACGAATACGGATGCTTTCAGGCGTTACTTCTACTAGCTCGTCGTCATCGATGAACTCAAGCGCTTGCTCTAAAGACATAACAACAGGTGGCACAAGGTTTTGTGCTTCATCAGTACCAGATGCACGTACGTTTGTTAACTGCTTACCTTTAAGCGCGTTTACCGTTAGGTCGTTATCACGGCTGTGAATACCAATAACCATACCTTCGTACACTTCAACACCGTGACCAATAAATAGGCGACCACGCTCTTGTAGGTTGAATAGTGCGTTTGTTAGCGCTTTACCTGCTGCGTTAGCGATTAGTACACCATTTTTACGCTGACCGATGTTACCGCCTTTGTGTGGGCCGTAATGTGAGAACGTGTGGTACATCAAACCAGAGCCAGATGTTAACGTCATAAATTCAGTTTGGAATCCGATTAGACCACGCGCAGGCATCATGAAGTCCATGCGTACACGACCTTTGCCGTCAGGAGACATGTCAGTCATTTCCGCTTTACGCAGACCAAGCTGTTCCATGATAGAGCCTTGGTGTTCTTCTTGACAGTCAATAGTCACTGTTTCGTACGGTTCTTCCAGCTGACCATCAACATGGCGCAAGATTACTTCTGGACGAGATACTGCAATCTCGTAGCCTTCACGACGCATGTTCTCGATAAGAATACCTAAGTGAAGTTCACCACGACCAGATACACGGAAGCTATCTGGGTTATCTGTTTCTTCAACACGTAGTGCAACGTTGTGCACAAGCTCAGCTTCTAGACGCTCAAGAATGTTACGTGAGGTTACGTATTTACCTTCTTGGCCTGAGAATGGAGACGTGTTCACAGAGAAAGTCATTGTTACTGTCGGTTCATCAACAGACAATGGTGGTAGTGCTTCGACATTATTCTGACAACAGATAGTGTCAGAGATTTTCAGCTCACCAAGACCTGTAATTGCGATAATATCACCAGCCGTTGCTTGCTCAACTTCGTGACGGTCAAGGCCTAAATAACCAAGTACCTGGCCAACTTTACCATTACGTGTCTTACCATCAGCACCGACAATAGTCACTTGTTGGTTAGGTTTAACTGAACCACGCTTGATACGACCAACACCGATAACACCAACATATGAGTTGTAATCAAGCTGAGAAATTTGCATCTGGAACGGACCTTCAGGATCCGCGTTAGGCGCTTCAACTTCGTCTACGATAGCTTGGAACATTGGTTCCATGTTGTCAGACGGTTCATCAAGATCAAGTGTTGCCCAACCGTTGATTGCTGATGCGTAGATCACTTTAAAGTCTAGCTGTTCGTCAGTTGCACCTAAATTATCAAATAGGTCGAAAACTTGGTCCATTACCCAATCAGGACGAGCGCCCGGCTTGTCAATTTTGTTGATTACAACAATTGGCTTAAGACCCTGAGCAAACGCCTTTTGCGTTACGAAACGCGTTTGTGGCATCGGACCTTCTTGCGCGTCAACTAGTAGTAATACTGAGTCAGCCATCGAAAGAACACGTTCTACTTCACCACCGAAGTCGGCGTGTCCTGGAGTATCTACGATATTGATACGGTAGTCGTTCCACTTGATTGCGGTATTTTTTGCAAGGATGGTGATACCACGCTCTCTTTCAAGATCGTTTGAGTCCATCACTCGCTCTTCATTACCACCGCGCTGCTGTAGTGTACCTGATTGCTCAAGTAGCTTGTCTACAAGCGTTGTTTTACCGTGGTCTACGTGCGCGATAATCGCGATATTTCTTAACTTTTCGATGCTCATATTATTACTCAGTGAAGTTGGCCCTCAGTGATCCTAGTCGATCTACGCAAAAATGCGCGTTGAGATTGCCCGATTGAGAATTAAAGGTCGCGTATTATCTACTATTAATGTGACAGATGAAAGTTTATCCAACATTTTTTTCAATAATCCTCATCAGAAACTCATAAATCAATGGCAGAGTATCGGATCACCACAGTCTAAGCGCAGTCACAGTCCATTTATGGTCTTTTATCGTCCGATAATGGACTAAATGATTGCAATAAAAATGTAAATTCTATATTTATCAAAAAGATAAATTCTGGCATACGCGTTGCTGACCTTGTTCTATTTGAGTGACATGTCTGTTACAGAATACAGACGGATATCGTGAGCGGATTTGGGGTAAAAATGGTAATACATTCTATTAAAATGGCCTGGCAAAGACTTCAATGCCACATTAGTTATGCGTTAACAATCACGCTCACTCTAGCAATGACGCTAGGCGCATTGGTATCAATGTATAATCTAAATTATCAACTTCTCGCAGCTCCGCTTCCCTATCCTGATTCTGAACGCCTAATGCTAATGCGTGGTGAATTAGTTGATGACCATAATGAGGTGAAACAGAGCAACTTTATTCCTCATGCGGGGAGTTTAGAGGCATATAACAAACAAACACAATTCTCTGATATCGAAATCATGGCCATTCAGAATATTAGTATTGATGTTGAACAAAGTTTACCGAGCAGTCCTACATTTAACATCGGTGCTATTACCCCTGAGTTTATGCCATTACTCAATGCGCCACTGGCATTGGGGCGCTACTTTAGTGCTGATGAAGGGGTCGGTAGTCAGCAACCCGTTGCAATCGTTTCATACCAAGTATGGAAGCGTTACTTCGGTGGTAACCCTGATATTTTAGATAAAACGCTCGTATTCAAAGGCGTTAGTTTTAAAATAGTAGGTGTTACTGATAAGCAATTTATTGAACCCGTATTATCAACACCCAACTGGTATACTGATGTATGGATTAGCTATGACTACAATGATTCACCAGCTCCGACATGGCAAAGGAATAATATCCAGACATATCAATTGCTAAAGTTACATGATGTGCAACATGCACGTCGCGCAAAGCTGTCTCTTGAAAACTGGCTCAACGAACAACTACAACAACAAACTGCTGGTGAACAAGCATTTGCCAACAGTAAAGTACATCTCAAATTTATCCCCGTTAAACATCGTATTATCGGTGAAGCATCGCAAGTGAGTATTATGATGTTGTTAGGGAGCCTTGTATTGCTGTTAATAGCATTGAGTAATATTTGTAGTTTAGTGCTATCACGTGCAGCAGAGCAACAAAAGAGCTTTGCTATTCAGGCCGCTTTGGGTGCAAAACCAAATCACCTATTTTTGCATATTGCAATAGAGCTAGGACTGCTGTTTATAACAGCCGCAGCATTGTCGCTGTTCATTGCCGAAGGGATCATCGAGCTGCTAAAGTCAGGAGTAGCTGGCCCATTAGCACGCCTACAAGAACTTAATCTAGAGATGCATACTATTGCATTTGCCTTCTTAGTCAGTATTACGGTGTGCTTACTCCTTTCTTGGATAGTAAGCCGGCAACTTAACTACCGCCATATTGTTCAGCAACTGCAAAGTAGTGGTAAAGGAACCAGCGTTCAAATCTCCGCAACGACTCGCACTTTACTAATCTCGTTTCAGTTATTTATCTGTCTTTCACTCCTCACTATTTGCATTGGGATATTCCAAACAAGCTGGCAAAACTTACAACGTGATACAGGGATTAGGGAACAAAATACCTATCAAGTCGCGCTTAACTTAGGCACTCTATTAGAACAAATGAGTCGGGAAGAGCGTCAACAATTACTCCTATCTGCCGTTGACTCATTGGCGAAGCTACCCCACGTCGCAACAGCTGGTATTGGGGGTTACCCGCCAATTTCCTACTGGTTGCCTGGTTTTTCTGACCGCCAGATGCAACTTGAACCGGGAATAGAAAAGAATGCTTTTGAGTATCAACGCACGACTGGTACGTCAACTTACTTCGACACCTTTGGTGCTAAACTTACCAGTGGGAGATCCTTTACCATGAAAGAAGCCATTAATAGTGATCCTGTCGTTATTGTAAATCAAACACTCGCTAAACGACTGAAAGAACAGGGACAAGTACTAGGTGCAAAATTATACCCACGTAATAGTCATGAAAGTTTAGAAGTGGTGGGTGTCGTTGATGATATCTATCTTCCTAAACAGCTGCACATCGCGAGAGTTTTTACACCAGCAATACCGACAGGTTACCCATTCATTTTAATTCAAACCAAGCCTCACTCTACAATTAGCAGAGCGGAAATCAATCAAGTATTAACACGTATTCACCCTCAGATGCGCGTTTACAACTTCCAATCTACAACTGAGCTTCTAGCGGCACATTTACAGCAAGAACGTGTAATCAGTATCTTCACCTTAACACTTTCTGTGATTGCACTTGCACTCGCTGCGCTTGGTATCTATGGTGTATGTAAATACAATATGGCATTACGACGCTTTGAGCTAGGTGTCAGAATGTCATTAGGCGCAACACCTATTGCCATATTTTCACTCGTGTTAAAGGATAATTTACGACCTATTCTAGCTGCCGTATGCACCTCAATCTTGGTATTATTGAGTATTTCGATGCTTCAGGATACGCTTGTACCTGTTACAATAAATAGCGCTATCCATTGGTTAGTTTCTTTCACTTTAGTCGTTATTCTAGTCGTTGGTGTTGCGCTACTATCCTTAAAAAGTATTATTACCCGCCCAGCATTACACTCGCTTCGCGGAGAGTAATGCGGCTGTTGATGGTATGATAATAATAAATCAAGGAAGCTTGCTGTGAGCGTTAAACCACTAATATTGCTAGTAGAAGATAATAGAGAAGTTAGGTTGGCCGCACGATTTGTATTAGAAGATTTAGGCTTAGCTGTCGAGGAAGTTGAAAATCCAGTACAAGCACTAACTTTTCTAGCACAGAATAAGCCTAAGTTAATCTTGCTCGATATGAACTTTGAACTAGATTCAACATCGGGGCAGGAGGGTTTAAAGTTTTTAAGACAGCAGCAGCAGCTTGGCAATACGACACCTATTGTAGCAATGACAGCCTGGTCACATACAGAGCTTGTTGTGCAAGCTATGCAATTAGGCGCTGCTGATTTCTTAGAAAAGCCATGGAAAAATCAACGTTTCGAACAAGTAATCCGGTATCAGCTACAGCTCAGTGATTTAACTAATAAAAATCAAGGGCTTCAGCACGCGCTAGCTGGAGATGCTAAACCCGTACTTTGGCGTAGTAAAACAATGAAGCAGCTCATGGAGCAGCTTGAAGTGATGGCCCCTACTGATGCTAATATTCTACTGACTGGGGAAAATGGTGTAGGTAAGAGCCTTATAGCCCAGTGGATCCATCAGCACTCACACCGTTCAACGCATCCGTTTATTTCTGTCAATATGGCGACAATCCCAGAGCAACTCTTTGAGAGCGAGCTTTTTGGACATACAAAAGGTGCATTTACGGATGCTAAATCAGACCGTGCAGGACGATTTAAACTCGCGAATCTTGGTACTTTGTTTTTAGATGAGATTGGTACCCTGCCTCTAGCGCAACAAAGCAAGTTACTTCGGGTATTAGAATCCAGAGAATATGAACCTGTCGGCTCAAGCACTACTGAAGTGGCTAATGTAAGGCTAATTAGTGCCACCAATGCAAAGCTTGAACAGCTAATATCACAAGCTGAGTTTCGCCAAGATCTCTTCTATAGAATCAATACTTTTACCATAGAAATTCCTCCATTGAGAACGCGGCCTGAGGATATTGAATTATTGGCAGAGCATTTTATAAAAACCCACGGTAACCGATACGGGAAAAATGAATGTAGCCTCACTCCCGCAGCACTCAATCAATTAAAACTTTATGACTGGCCAGGAAATACTAGAGAGCTGGGGCACTTACTAGAGCGAGCAGTTCTATTAGCTCAAACAGATGAAATAGGGCCGGAGCAATTACATATGAGCACACCATCGCAGCTTACACAAAATCATTCAGAAGCATTACCTCTGATCACATTAGAACAAGCGGAACAACAATTAATCACACAGGCTTTGAATAATACGGCAGGAAATAAACAACAAGCGGCTGAATTACTGGGTATTACTAAACAAGCACTCTACCGACGCCTTGAGAAATATGAGCTTAACTAAAGAACCGTTAGCTCGGTATTTTGTAGTAAAGTTTTTACTGCTGGTAGTACTTGAAATTGTAGGCATTTGCGTTTTGAGTTGGCACTTAGACGTGCACATTTCGGCATCCATAACTTTATATTCACTACTAATAATTGTCATTTTTATTCTGTGTCAAGGCTTGCTGGTAAGACAGCTCTACAATCGTTGTAAATTGTCTTTTGAACGCTGCGGTTATCAAGTCGAAGCATGGTTAAAACGTGATTTTAGCCTAAGAGCTAAGCCCACATTTTCTTCGGGTGTTGTCGCGCAATTGCACAACCAACTGAATGCGCTCTCTGACATGTTGCAAAGTGAAAAAACGGATGAAGATGTCCAATCGTTTTTGGTCGCTGAGCTTATCAGTGTGTTGAATACCCCCATACTGATCTTTGATCAACGCATGCAACTTTGTTTTGGCAATGAAGAGTGCTACCAATTATTCCAAAAACCATGGCAAACTTTACGCTATAGTCGCCCTGAATCGCTTGGGCTAAGTAATACGCCACAGTGGCACTTTGTTGACCTTGGACTCAACAAGCGCTGGCAAGTTAGACACAGTACATTTACAAACCAAGAACACACTTATCATCTCGTTATTTGTATAGATATACAACATGCATTGCGAAATCAAGAGCTACAGGCTTGGCAACGCTTGATTCGTGTCATTAGCCATGAAATACGTAACTCACTTACACCAGTAACTGCCTTATTAGAAAGGTTGCAAACACGCATCAACGATCCTAGAGATAGCCAAGCTTTCGATATTGTCTTAGAGCGCTGTTTTCACTTACAGGACTTTATTCAAAAGTACACACAATTAAACCAACCAATAACAGTGACGATCCAGCGCCTATCGGGCACTGATCTCATAAAAATGGTACAAGGTATGTTTCCAGACCAACAGTGGCAAGTAGAGCTTTCTCCCGTTTACTTTCACGTTGATCCAACCCTGTTTAAACAAGTGATTATTAATATTGTTAAAAATGCCATAGAAGCTAGCCCGAGAGACTCAAAAATAACACTTCGGTTGTATACCACCAACAATACCGCTGTTTTTGAAGTTTTAGATGAAGGAAGCGGTGTAGCTAATAGCGATAACCTTTTTGTTCCATTTTATTCTACAAAACAAAAGGGCGAAGGTATCGGGCTCTATATCAGTCGTTACTTCGTTGAGCATATGTCCGGATCCATCAGCTTAACCAACCGCTCTGATAGGCCTGGAGCTCTTTGCCAAGTGCTCATTCCAGTACCACTTAGTTAATCTAAACATCGGAAAATTAGGGTCTGTTGGCCTTTCAAGGTTAAATTTGCAGCAGCCTGTGTGGTATTTAGGCAAGACTGAGCCTATGTAGTGTGGTTGTTCCCCATAAATAAGCGATAACGCAGTATGGAGGTCAAGGCAGAAAAACAGTTATGCCATGCCTCATTTCATAATAAATAGCGCCATTCTTGTTCCACAAATTGCTGGTCCGATTTACTCATCCGCATAGTCCAGAACCGGACTTTACTTATCCAAATAAAAATAAAACAACAAACAAAACAACAAGATACAAATGGCACACTGTTTGCTTACATCAAGTTATCAATCCGATAAAAAAGGCAACTAAAGGTGGATGTAATAAAAAAGAAACAAGCTAAGCCATTACGTAAACTGTTTATACTCATAAGCATTCCTGTGGTACTTGTATCTATTTGGTTCATGATGGGGAAACTTTCAGATCAGACCAGTACTAAGCTTGAAAGGCATTCAATTATCATTGGCAATGTACAGCGCGGTAACCTTGACGTTGAAGTGACAGGCTATGGTGTACTTCGCTCAAATAAGCAAAAACTAATTACCGCACAAGACCCCGCAACAGTAAATGAAATATTAGTGCGCCCCGGCGGTGAAGTACTACCTGACACCATTATTTTAAAGATGCAGGATCCAGACCTGACGCAGCAGCTAGCCAGCGCAGAAATGGAATTAAACAGACAAAAAGCCAACTTCCGCCGACAAAAACTCGCAAACCAACGAGAGCTTCTCATGGAAGCTGCGACGTTAGCGGAATTAAAAAGTGAGCATCAGTCTCTAGCTATGCGCCGCGAAGCACAGCAGGAGCTCAGAGATCAGGGAGTTGTACCTGCAATTGAGGTAAAAACCGCAGAACTTGAAGAAAGGCAGCTTGCTGAACGTGTAAAGTTACAACATCAGCGTATAGAGCAGTTAAAGTTACTGCATAAAGAAGACTTAACTATTTCACAGGAATTAATAAATCAAGCTAATTCCATTCTCGCACGACTTATAGAAAGAGAAGCTAAGCTCACCGTTCGCGCTGGAACTGAAGGTGTTTTACAACGATTGGCTGTAGAACTAGGGCAAAGTGTTGTGGCTGGCCAAGAGCTAGCGCAAGTAGGTAGTAGCGCAGATCTTCAAGCACTTGTTCGTGTTTCACAATCTAAAGCCGAGCAAATACGAGTGGGTCAACCTGCGGTTGTAAACACTAGACGTGAGAAAGTGCAAGCAACTGTTACTAGGATCAGCCCTCAAGTACAGGAAGGGACAATCGAAGTCGAGCTCACCTTCAACGATGCCGTACCAGAATCTGCAAGACCAGAACTCAACGTGGACGCAACAATCATGACACATTCATTACAGGACGTGTTATACGTCGAGCGCCCTAGTAATACTCACCCCCACAGCCAACAATCTATTTTCGTTTTAGATAGTGCAGGAGAGTATGCCAACTCAACATCTGTTTCATTCGGTATTGACGCTGGCAACTATATTCAAATAGAGGAAGGTATTGGCTTAGACCAACAAGTTATTCTCTCCGATACCACCTCTTTCAAAACAGCGCAGAAAATAAGAATAATTCAGTAATTTAATAGGATAACAAACTATGAAAGAAGCAATATTGAAAATGTCAGGCATCACTAAGGTGTTTAGCACAGAGGAAATGGAAACGCACGCGCTGAGAGGAATAGACCTCGAAATATATAAGGGTGATTTCGTCTCAATATGCGGTCCATCAGGTTGTGGTAAATCAACTCTCCTTTCCATATTGGGGTTACTAGATACGCCTACAGATGGAAGTTATCAGGTTGAGGGAATAGAAGTAAGTAAATTAAGCTTGAGTGAAGCTGCACATATACGGAACCAAAAGGTTGGCTTTATATTTCAATCATTTAATCTGATAGATGAACTGACCGTATTTGAAAATATTGCACTTCCATTGCGTTATCGCAAAGAGCCAATGACCGAGGTTGAGATCACACAAGCGGTTACCAGCTGCCTTACAAAAGTAGACATGGGCCATAGAGCTAGCCACCGCCCTAATCAACTTTCAGGCGGACAGCAACAACGTATTGCTATAGCCCGCGCTTTGGTTGGCAACCCTGCGTTACTGCTTGTAGATGAGCCGACTGGTAACCTTGACTCAAAGAACGGTGATGCCGTGATGGATATGCTCAAAGCGCTAAATTTAGAAGGCACCACATTGTGCATGGTTACACATGATCCTAGGTATGCAGATATGGCAACACGAAAGCTGCACCTATTAGATGGCAAGATTTTAACTCCTCAAGAACAGAGCACTGAAAAGCATTCGGAGCCGTTGGCTAGCTAAATAACCATAAGAATACACAAGGAAGCTTAAAATGTACGAACCGCACTTCGAATTGCCAATTTTGCTCGTCACACAGCCGGTGAGGAGCTCAACATGTTGAAACAAGAGATCCAATCATGCTTATACTCTCTTAGCAAAGCAAAAATATTTACCCTTACTATAATTATAACTCTTGGAATTACTTTGGGCACGCTTATTGCCATGTTCAACTTAAACTTCCAGATTCTCGCAGCCCCCCTGCCATACCATGATAGTGAGAAATTATATGTCTCTAAGACAAACCACTACATAAAAGATAAAATTGAATTTGAAGACTACACCCCAATGCCAATTTTGGTCGAGGCGTATAAAAACGAAAAATCAGATCACATTCAAACTGCACTTTTTGCCTATGGTGAAGAAGTAATACGAAGCCGTGCCGATACCCCTCGGGTGAATGTTGCTTACACCACTCCAGAGTTTATGCCCCTTTTGGGTTTCAATTACGAGCTTGGTCGTGGTTTTTCTGATGAAGAAGGTATCGATAGTATATCACCTGTAGCGGTGCTTTCTTACCACTCTTGGCAAACGTACTTTGGCGCAGATCCACAGGTTTTGGGAAAAACGTTCCAGATAGATCAAGTTAACTTCAGAATTATTGGCGTACTTTCAGAGAATACACCTGAGCCAGAGCTATATACTCCAGGCAGACTAACAAGTATTTGGCTTCCATGGGATTACCTTCCATCCTATCGACGAGATGCTCAGCAATGGGGATTGACAGGCCCAAACAGACACATTTTAACTAAAATTTTAGCGGATGAAGATATCGCGAAGCTGAATCACCAACTGACAAATAAATATAACGGGCGTTTTAAAGCAGAAACTGCAGGTCGTTCATTTTTTAATGATATGACTATCACTTTTGAGCTAAAACCATTAAAAGAAAAAATCCATGGCGACAGTGCATCAAGAACAATTTGGTTATTAGTTGGTGCATTTTGTTTGACGCTAATCGCTTGTGCCAATATCGCCAATTTAGTGCTCGCAAGAGCAGTAAATCAGCAGCGGACTATGTCCATAAAAGCGGCTTTAGGCGCTCAACGAAAACAGATCGTTCGAGGCATTTTCATTGAGCTTGCGACATTAACTCTCTTATCAGCAATTTTAGCATTGGGTGTATCGGAGCTGTGCTATTACCTATTAAAATTAATTGCAACAGACAGCTTACCTAGTGTTGCACGCCTAACAACTAATGTGCCGTCAGTCATATTTTGTTTAACTCTTTCAGCATTATTAGCTTGGCTAGGTGCTTGGCTTATCAGTGCCAAAATTAACTTCAGTAAACTAAACTCTCAAATACAAAGTAGTGGTAAAGGTACCAGCATCCAAGTGAAATCGAGTACCCGTTCAGCACTAATTTTCAGTCAGATCTTTCTTGCTAGTTTATTACTGATTTCTTGCTTTCAAATCTTTATAAACTCATGGTCATTGCTAAGCCAGGCTCCCAATTTCGTAAGTAAAGATCGTTACCAAGTGGAATTGAATCAGCTTTTCGAACCAAGGCCAAGTCGCGCTGAAAGAGATTCATATTATAGTACGAGAAGACAACAACTACTTGATATTGTAAGCGAGATAAGAGCCAACCCTAGAGTTGTATCTGCAAGCTTAACTACAGGTACGCCTGTCGAGTTTGGTATTAGTACTTTCTTAAGCCCAGACTCTGGGTTTGAGAATCAGTATTCTGTCTCTGGCAACTTAATTGATGAAGCGTATATACCAACGTTACAGTTAGACATTCTCCAAGGTCGCAATTTTACTCGAGAAGACGTGTATAATCGCTCTCCTTACCTCATTGTAAATAAAGAGTTTGCCAATAAGTTAAAGCCGGGTGGCGATGTAGTTGGTGAGCGTTATTACTGGTTAAATGGACGCCGTACAATTCAATATGAAATTATTGCCGTCACCGAAGATCTAAACCTACCGGAACAAAATAACTCAGCCAAAATGTGGGCTGTAGATAATATCGAGCGTTACGCTCCTTCTTTTATCATAAAAGTAGATTCAAACCAGCAGCTTACTCCCCAATTTATAAATAGTATTATCGCGAAGACCACACCCACGTGGCGAGTCTCGGATATTCAACCACTTGAATCACAATTAGCAAATTCTCTTGCGCTTCATTACATCGCTAGTTGGGCATCTCTAGCTTTGGCAATAGTGACACTTTCAATCGCCGTGATTGGTATATATGGCGTATTAAGTTATGGAATTAGCATGAGAAAATTTGAACTCGGGGTTCGTATGGCTATTGGAGCGTCACCACTTACTATTGTGAAAGGTGTGATCTTAGAGAACTTTAAGGTCATCATACTCGCGCTAATTGGAGCTGCAATCATAGTTTCAGGCGTTGCAGTGTGGATAACTTCAACCCGTTTCACATTCGCTCTTTCAACAACAGGATTAATATTACCAATAGTTACTATTATTGCAGTAACTGCGTTTACATCCACACTTGCTGTTTGGGGGATTATCAGAAGACCGGCAATTTATTCCCTACGAGATCAATAACTGCCCATCTAAGCACCCAGAACTCGGATTGAGAAACTATTATTCCGAGTTCTGCTTTCCCTCAATAAACATTCTAAAAAAGCTATTAATTAACACGCTACGAGATGTAATCCACCTAAGTGAATTTTAGCCAGAACGCAGAATTTGCAGTCAAGCAACTTATACGAAAATTGATGAATTAAGCGCAGTGTGATGGCCTCTCGCATCAATGCCATTGATTAGTATCTTTACCTTGCTGTTAGGCCTACATCGAATAATTATGCTGTGCCAGTTTTAGCTTGTACAAGTGTTGATTACATTAAATAACCTGAGCTTGGGATAACAACTTGTTCTCTAGCAGCTGTTATCCCTTACTACTGCGTTAAATTTTCTTGCAATAGGCCAGCTTTTGACGCACAAATTTGCCTTGCATTTAAGAAATAACTTCTGGCTAGAGTGATATTACGCTTTTGAACTTAGTGATTTAGTGGATTAACTTACTTCTTACCCCGAGGTTAAATAAATGAACTTTTTTAAGCGTGGAGATATCGTATTTTCGTTCCAATTAGTTGGAGAATTAGCGTGATTGATGTTAGACCGATAAATAAAAATGGGCCCCATAACAGTATGGAGCCCAGCTCATTTCTACAACTGATTCATCTACGTCTAGTAGTTATTGAATACCTAGATAACGTAACAAGCCATGACTGACTTGCTCAACGTTAGGACTTTCCAGCATGGATTTATGACCTCCCGGTACCATTTCAACTGTTACAGGACCACTAAACCACTGCTTTGATAGTTCAATATAATTGCATGACTCGATCGATGAGCCCTCCGCGAACATCATTAGCACCTCTTTGTCCCAGATCTGATCAGGGCTATACGAGAAAAACGCTTCCGACTGCCACTTAGCCAACCCATTCAACTTATTAACAAGCTCTGTATCTTTAAGTGATTGTGTCCACGTTGCTATATTTTCTAATCTAGAGTCCATATCCATCCTGTATGAACTCTGCGCAAAATAACTATCCAGCAAAACAAGCGATATTTGATTCTCAATACTGCTCATACACTCTGCAACCTCTTGGGCCAGAGCTCCACCATAAGAATGCCCAACTAAAACGATCTGTTTATTCTTAAACTGTGGCCTAATGCTGTCAAAGATATACTGTCCATGTGATTTGATCGTAGTAACTGACTCACAATCATCGAATACACCGGGATGGTGAATACTGATACATGGTACTCCGTGTGTATCAAGAGTCTGAGCGAAAGACCTAAAATCATTCGGTGTTGACAACACCCCAGGAATCGCAACAACCAAAAACTCAGACTTATCTTCACTTGCACTTTTGTTTAAAAATACTAAAGGCGAATTGTGATTACTATCTGCTATGTTTTTACTCTGAATTGCGTTGGCTTGCTCTCTCAGTGAGAGTGCAGTATACAAATCTGGAAAAGACACAGAAACAGCTAACTGAGCTTGGATCTGATTGCAAAGTTTTACCAATAACAACGAATGCCCACCCAGAGTAAAGAAGTTCGCCGTTGCACTGATATCAGCAGCTTTTATACCCAAAAGCTGTGCCCAAATACCGGCTAACTGTTGCTCAATATCACCTTCAGGGCTTACATATTCCCCTTGCAAACAACCCACATCTGCACTTGGCAATGCCCGTCTATCCACCTTGCCATTTGCCGTCAAT
>NZ_JAKGBF010000024.1:0-58042 GCF_021530695.1 Pseudoalteromonas sp. OF5H-5 | reverse complement strand
TGAATTTCTTGAGAAGAAGTTTCGAACTTAAGTTTTACTTGACGCTAACTCGTTGCTGCTTTGCTTTTCAGCGTAGCGCCCCGTGTCAGTGGGGTCGCATTATAGGGCGATCCGATTTTAGTGCAACTCTTTTTTCGATCTTTTTGATCGTTCGAACAAACATTAACCAAAACCCACTTTTTAGTATAAAAACCATGCAAAAAAGGACAAATCTTACTATCAGAACTATATTAATTATTGCGAAGTTTAATTAACTCGTTAAGATAGCTAACTCACTTGTTAAATTAATGTTTAACCTTCTTTCAATTGGTATATTTATATGAAGTCTTTTGATCATAAAGCAATTTTGATCACTTTGGTTATTGCAGTAGCGAGCTTTTTCATTGTTGATCTTGCATTAAGCTCTACTCAGCTCGACGCTGCTCTTATGCTTGCCGTAGGTATTATCATCGGTGGCGTAATAAGCCAGTTTTTAAAAAGTGATACACAACAAGAAAAACAATCAAACTTATCAACCACTACATTATATGTAGGTAATCTACCATATCGAGCCAACGAACATGTTGTCCGCGAGCTTTTCGAAGAGCAAGGGCAAGTATTTTCAGTTCGCCTACTTAAGGATAAAAACACAGGCAAACGACGTGGTTTTGGTTTTGTTGAGATGTCTAAGCAAGATGCAGAAAAGGCGATTACTCAACTCAATGAACGTGAATTTCAACAGCGTACATTAAAAGTAAGAGAAGCAAAGCAAAAGCCTGAAGGTGAGATGGATCACTCACCCGCTTAATTAATCTTTATTTAAATTAATAATAGAGATTACTTCTTTACTACCCATTACTGGTGCCGTTGCATAGAAACGCACTTCCGATGCACTCGGCACCTTTTCTCCTACTACTATTTGACTTCCCAACAATGACACTGCGCGATTGGCTATTGCTTTGCCAGAATCAACCAGCTCCACATGCTTCTGTAAGCAATTCTTGATATCGTGAGCTATCAACGGAAAATGTGTACATCCCAACACTAGCCTATCAACAGTGGCTGGAATGTAAAGCCGGTCTATTTCCGCGCAAAGTGCCTCTTTATCCAACTCGTTATGCCAATAAAAGTGCTCAGCGATCCTTACAAGCTCCGTTGAATGCAAAGTTTCAACTTTACAACCTGAGGTAAAATCCATGATGAGCTTATGTGTATAAGCATTATTTGACGTTGCCGGTGTTGCCAATAGTGCGATGTGCTTGGTCTTTGAACTAGACGCAGCAGGCTTAACAGCAGGAACAACACCTATAATTGGAATCTGGGTATGTTTTCTGGCTTCTTCCAACGCGTATGTTGAAGCGGTATTACATGCAATAACGATAAGATCAACATTGCCCAAGTATTGCTGTTGCCAACGAATAAGTCCCTTGATACGTGATTTGATTAGCTCTTGAGGCTGAAGGCCATATGGGAGAAAAGCGTTGTCCATAACATAACTAAATGAACCCCCCTGCAAACATACCTTTAAGTGCGACAGCACACTGGTGCCACCGATCCCCGAATCGAAAACCAAAATATGCGACAAACTTCATACCTCAAATCAATGAAGTATGAAGTTTGCCATGAGTCCTCGCGAAAATAAACTGGCTTAGCTTGTTTGTTTTTGCTCAACTTGCTCTTTATTTAGTTCATTCAGTTTACTAAAAAAGCTACTAGCATAATCCAAAAATTCATTTAGTCTCGACTGACCTTCATTCATCCAAGCAAGCAGGTTTGGCAACTCATTATCGGCATTGAGTCCCTTAGCTTGCTCTCGCACATCTGCTAACTGCTTATTCAGTGGCATAAATGCCTTCTCTAAGTCTTTCATTGGATTGCCTTGCTGATATTGAGCAATCGCAGCAGATGTTTTACTTTGTCTTAAATCCATCGTGAAATTAGTGATCTGATCTGAGTTTAAGCTAAGCGACTTTGCCAAATCGAAAGCTTCATCGTATTCACCACCGAAAAAGGAATCACTGACATTACGGATATCTTCCATCATATCGTTAATTGCCTGCTGCTCCTCTTCGTTCAGCTCACCATTTACCTTAATTGAGAAACTGACTTCGTGAGAGGACTTAGTGCCATATGCCATGCCATAATCATTACCTTTTTGCGCAACACTCGCAGCGGCTCCCTGAGCATACGCATCGGAGAATGAAATAACGACTTCATCCCCTTCAGCTGTAGTAAATGCATATTCAGCCTGATTAGAAAGACTCGCAAACTGTGCGGCACTGATCGCTAATGCCTTTGGCGACTTTTCTTCAAACAATTCTTTTTCAAAATCATCTAAACCTTTAAAAATCCCTTCTCGTGATTTTTCAATACCATCTTCGATGTCGGAATTGAAAGCGCCCATGCCTTTTAACTCTTCGCTGGCTTCATCAATACCCTGAAGCACGCCCTTACGTGCCCCATCTAGCATGGATTTCAATTCGTCATCATTTTTGCCGTCGACTTTGGCTTTCTTCACTGCACCCTGAACAAAATCGAGTACATTTTTGACAATAGATTCAAAATCAAATAGTGGCTTGTCTTTTTTATCTTGTGTCGGCTTCTCAATCCCCAACGCTTCTGCAAGCTTATCATCAAGAATTTTAGCTGCTAGCTTAGATTTATTCCCCGCATAGCTGTCTGAATTAATTTGGATATTTGGTCCTATCCCTTTGCTCTTTCCAGGCTTATGCTGCATAGCTGGATTGAGCAACTGATTTAATTGCCCGATTTTCATGGTATGCCCTCCAATATATTAGTTAGATTATCGGCATATTTGCGCAAAGCTAAAGTATAATGATTAAAAAAACAGCAAACCAGACGCATCAGTGATGCTAGACTGGACAAATTAGCAACGCTCCCTAAAATAGCGCCTCTTAATTCAACATAGATGGTTTTAGCATGGCAGTAATAAAAATTGATGATTCAGCATACGAGCAACAGTTAGCAGATAAAGCTGAGCGTATCACAACACAATTTGCACAGTTTGATGCACCTGCACTTGAAGTGTATGAATCTGCAACTCGCCATTACCGCCAGCGCTGTGAATTTAGAGTATGGCATGAGGGTGAAGATCTGTTTCACATCATGTTTGACCAGCAAACAAAAGAAAAGATCCGTGTTGATAGCTTTGATCCTGGTGCGCCGCTTGTCAATGAAATGATGCAGGTGATGATACATCAGCTGAAAGGCAACGAAATATTGCGTCGTAAACTGTTTCAGATCGACTACCTCACGACACTGAGTGGTGAAGTACTGATCAGCTTGCTTTATCACAAGCAGTTAGATGAAGCGTGGCAAACCGCGATGCAGACATTGAGAGCCGAGTTGCAACAAACCTATAAAGTTGATTTTATCGGTCGTGCTAGAAAACAAAAGGTTGTGTTTGGCAACGACTATGTAACTGAAAAACTAAGCGTTAACGGTAAAGAGTATATTTATCAGCAGGTTGAGAACAGCTTTACGCAACCGAATGCGGAAGTGAATCAGAAAATGCTAGCTTGGGCGCAGTCCATCAGTGAACCGCTAAGCAACGATCTACTTGAGCTTTATTGTGGTAACGGTAACTTTTCAATTGCATTGGCTGGTTCATTCAATAAAGTGCTGGCTACGGAGATCTCTAAATCATCAGTAAAGTCTGCACAATTTAATATTGCAGCAAACAAAGTCGATAACTTAGATATTATTCGCATGTCGAGTGAAGAGTTTACACAAGCCATGAAAGGGCAGAAGTTTTCTCGATTAGATGGTATTGATTTACAGTCCTATGATTGCCAAACGATTCTTGTCGACCCGCCTCGTGCTGGTATGGATGAATTAACCTGTCGCTTAGTCAGCAACTACGACAACATTATTTATATCTCATGTAATCCAGACACATTAGAGCGTGATTTAGCCTTGTTATGTGAAACACATAAAATCGCACGCATGGCAATTTTCGATCAGTTCCCTTATACCCATCATATTGAATCTGGCGTTTACTTAGTGAGAAAGTGATCTCTAACGATTAACGACTGGCTGCCATCGCTGTGATAAGTGCTGGCAGTTGAGTTTCGCTAAAGACTTGAATACCGGATTGCTGTAATAAAGACGCCGTTAGCCCCTGCCCTACTATTTTTTTACCTGTATGACTACCATCGTAAATCAGATTGCTGCCGCAAGACGGACTGGACTCTTTTAACAACGCAAACTTTATATCGTGCTGAAGACAAGCCGCTAGCGCTTTTTTAGCACCGAGTTCAAACGCGGTGGTAAAATCATCCCCTTGTTTACTCAAAACTTTACCATCTGCTATTTCAGCCGATGGGCGAGGTGTTGGTAAACCACCAGATACTTCGGGGCACAGCGGTAAGACCCAATTTTTTTGCCGCCAATACTGCAACGTATTGTCTTGAAGGCTTTGTGAAGAGGCGTCATACCTCACCGGATAACCTAATAAACAGCTAGAAACTAAAACTTTAAACATAAAAAAGCCCCGCAACAATTGCAGGGCTAGTCTAATACAAATTAGATTTTATTTCTTTGCTAAATAATTCACCAAAGCTGCAATTTGCTCAGGCTTAGTCGTACCAGACTCACGAAGCAATAGCTTGTATTTACCGTTTACCACGAACATTGGTACACCTGTTAGCGCGCCTTTATCAGAAAGTGTCTTCTGCATTCGTTGCATTTTTGAAGCTTTAGTACGAACAGAGAAACTGGCATAAAGTTTATCAAACTTCTCTTCTTCAACACCTTGTGCAATAAAGATATCTTTTACATCAGCAAGTTCATTGATTTTTGCGCGCTTGCCATGGATATGATTAAACATGGCTGCAACTATCTTGTCTTTTTGTGGCAGCACTTCAGCAGTTGCAAGTGCTTGTGCCAACACCTGTTGGATCTCAGGCTCTCTTGGACCAACAAAATCTATATGGCTCTTTTTAAACTTAACGCCTTCGTCCAGCTTTGGTTTAACGTCAACGATTAAATTTTCCATTGCGTTACAGGCTGGACAATAAAAAGAAAAATACTCCATTACCTCAGGCTTTTTCGTGCCACGCTCGGCAATAACTTCATAATGCACACCTTCTTCAAATGGCGCAGCCTGAGCAAGAAGAGGAAGCATTAGTGCAACCGCTAAGCCTTTTAATACTTTCAACATACTAACTTTCTCCAGTCCTTATTTTTTTAATAGATATGCGATCAATTCATCAAGCTGCTCTTGGCTCTTGATACCTTTCATTTCGATTCTGTATTTGTCATTTACGATAAAAGTTGGAACGCCTGTTAGTGCACCCGCGTCAGAAAACTTATTTTGTGCTTTAAGCATGTTATTTTCAGCACTCACGACAGGCATACTCGTTACAGCCTGCTCAAACTTTTCAGCAGAAATCCCATTTAACTCCATTAGTGTTTTCAAATCTTTAATGTCTAACAGTTTGTTTCTTTCAACATGAATAGCATTAAAAATCTTCTCAGCAATCACATCCGCTTTGCCTTCTTGCTCGGCAATAATATAGGCATAGCTAAGATTACTTTGCGTCTCTGTAGGAATACCTCGTAGGAAGTTTACATGGCTTTTTTCAAAGCGAGCTTCCTTTGGTAAATTCTTTTCAATCGCTTTTGCAATTGGCTCAAAGCGGAAACAGTGAGGACAGTAAAAAGAGAAAAACTCGGTAACTTTCTCTGATTTACTCTGTTCGGTTGTTAAGGTCGTGTAGTGCTCACCTTCGGTAAAGTCTGAAGCCATTGCTGCAATAGGCAAAAATAGTGCGACTAATGCGATTCTGAATTTCTTTAGCATGTTACTCTCTCTAATTTTAAGGAAATAGGCTCAAACTTGGTTCATCTAATGCGGCAAATTGCTCTTTTAACGCTAGGATCTGTTGTTCCCAGTATTTGTCTGTCGCAAACCAAGAAAAGTTCCGTTCGAATGCAGGATCCTGCCAGCGCTGTGCCAACCAAGCCATATAATTCACCATTCTCATGGCACGTAGCGGCTCAATTAACGCAAGCTCTTTTGAATCAAACGGCATAAATTCTTCGTAACCCATAAGCAGGGTGTCTAACTGTACCAATTGCTCGTTGCGGTCGCCATTTAACATCATCCACAAGTCTTGTATTGCAGGGCCTTGCTGACAATCGTCAAGATCCACCAACATCAATTGATCTCTAGACCACAATAAATTTCCAGCATGGCAATCCCCATGAAGCCGAAGTGTTTTGGCAACTTGATACTTTGAGGTTGCTTTGTTAATAACTTGCTCAAGAATAGTAACAAATGGAGTATGTAGATGACTAGGTACTAGCTGGCTTTTTAGCAGTGTTTGTTGCGCATCAACCAAAAAACGCTGGGTATTGAGCTGTGGTCTATGCTCGAATGCTCGCTCAGCCGACAGACAATGCAAGCGCCCTAGATAGCGACCTAAAATTTCTAAGTGGTCTAGATTATCGAGTTCGAACTGGCGTCCACCAACGCTTGGAAACAACGTATAGCGGTAACCTTCATGAAAGTGCAGACTACGCCCAGCAATAATTAAAGGTGCCACAACTGGCACTTCAGCTTCTTTCGCTGCCAGCGCGAACTCATGCTCTTCAAGAATTTGTTCATCCGTCCAACGCGCTGGGCGGTAAAACTTCACCACATAACGCTTGCCGTCCTCAGCACCAAATTGATAAACACGGTTTTCATAGCTGTTTAAGGCCAATAATCCCGTTGTCGGATATATCTCAAGTGCCTCAATCGCATCTAAAATAAGATCCGGTGTCAGCGCGTTAAAACTAAAATCGTTCATAATGTTTATAAAAAAGCGAGGTTTTATACCTCGCTTTACCTTACTCTATTATCTTCCTTTGAAGAAATTGGTCGGCTGCGCCAGCCGCTCTTCAGGATCGTCTTGGTTAATAAGCACAAACTCAAATTCAGTTACTGGCTTTTTCAAATCATATGGGTCAATCACAACAGAGAGTGGCACATCTAATGTCGTGCCTGCAGCTAAGTGCACCTCTTGCTTACCGATCACCTGATAATTACTGAGACCCGTTATAGCAATAGAAAATTTCTGCTCAACTTGCGCTTTGTTTATCACTTTCAAGGTATAGGTATTTTCTACCAATCCCTCAATATTGACACGATAAAGCTGATTTCTATCCCGAATAATATCAAGATCCATCGGCTTACGCATCGCAATGTTCGCAACTAATGCACCAGTGATAACGACCAGAATCAATAAATAACCGATTAATTTACCACGTACTGGTTTGGTCTTTTCGCTAGATGATTCTAAATTGCGCTCTGTAGTGTAAGCAATCAATCCGCGCGGGTAGTTCATCTTATCCATAACACCATCGCAGGCATCAATACACGCACCACAGTTGATACATTCATATTGCAAGCCATTACGAATGTCGATACCGGTAGGACACACCTGAACGCACAGGTTGCAATCGATACAATCTCCTAGCCCAAGCTCTTTTGGATCTTGTTTGCGTCCTCGAGGACCTCGACTTTCACCTCGTTCGCTATCATAGGCGACGGTAAACGTGTCCTTATCAAACATGGCTGATTGGAAGCGAGAGTAGGGACAGATGTGTAAACACATAATTTCTCTCATCCAACCAGCATTACCATAAGTACAAATGGTAAACACGATGATGCTAATGACGGAATAGAAGCCTGCTGAAAAAGTAAGTAAATCAGGGATCAATGAGCGGATCGGAGTAAAGTAACCAACAAAAGTGATTGCGGTATATAGTGAAAAGAGTATCCAGCTACCGTGTTTTGCCGTTTTTCGCCAAAACTTGTCAAAATCCATCGGTCTCTGATCTAGTTTTTTCCGTTGATTTGCCGTTCCTTCAAACTTTTCTTCAAACCAAATAAAGATAAACGTCCAAACGGTCTGCGGGCAGGTGTAGCCGCACCATACTCGGCCATAAAAAGTGGTCACCAAGAACAAAGCAAATGCTGCTATCATCAGAATAAAAGCAAAGATAGTCAGATCTTGTGGCCATAGTGTCATGCCAAAAATATTAAACTTCTGCTCAAAAATATCGAACAACACCGCCTGATGACCGTGAAAATTTAACCAAGGTAAAGCCATAAATGCCAACATACCAATAAAGCCGATACGCCTTCTTAGCAGTTGATGTAGGCCAGACACCGCCCGGACATATATGCGATTGCGAGGATTAAAACGATCGGGCGTAGAGCTATTGAGCGATTTCCCTTCAGTGCCACCTATTGGCTTTTGAATTTTTACTTCAGACGGTATATTTTTAACCTTGATTCTTTCGTTCTCCATGGAAGCTCCTTAGTGCTTTGGAACGAGATGCACTTGCTACAGTGACCTTGAAAAATACAGGCTAAACTATTGCAATGTGCCCCATGACATAGTTTAGCGCTTACTATTATACGCTTTGAAACTCTATGATTAATAGTAAGTTGAGCTAAAACCCACCATAAATGATGAGAGACTTGTTGCGACCTGACAGACAAGTTTATTACACTAGGAACAAGATTTTTGTTAGCTAGATCAAATCAGCGTCAGATTATGAAAAAATTCTTAGTATTAGCCATTATAGTCGTTGCTCTGTTTACTGTGGATCATCCATTGATTAAAGAGCCAAGAGATAGATTACTTGGTCAAGGCGTTGAAGTGCTCAGCGAGTCCAGCAAAGTACAACGCAGCACGGCTGCAAGAATCGCCAGAGCCAATGTCGTAAAAACAATTACCATGACAGATGACGAAAAGCGCTACATTGACGAAGCCCTTGCAACAGATGAAAAAGTAAGGCTTTTCCACCTCAAGTATTGTAAAGAAAACGACTATAACCTGTATTTCTACGGCCCCGATCTCGTCAAAATCTGTGAAATTGCGGAGCAAGCTATTCATGAAGCAAAGGGGTTATAATGGACTTTAGTCAATTAAATAAAAAGTCGGCAAAATCCTTTAATGATCAAAAAGCGCTCATCAAAAAGCTTAGTCAAGGACGCGTTGTCAATTGCCCAAGCTGCCAGCAACCCATTGCTCTCGGTTTAAGCCAATCGACGTCAAATAGAGCCGTGGCGCAATGCCAACAGCGTTGCACATTTATCGAGTTAGATCTCGCGTAAAGATTATTCAAATAACCCACTATTCACTGCGGCAACTTCGACTAATTCAGCATAAGATGCGGCAAACTCATCAGCCAATTGTGCTTGAGTTAGTTGAAACTCGGTCAGTGACTGTCCTACTTTGTCACAATAAATCGTTAGCTGTTGCTCACCAAGTGCAAAAAGCCCCAGTTGTTCTGTGCTGACTTGCAAAGCTTGTTTAATATCGTCGGCGAGCGGACTGGACATCAATTGCTCATAAAAGGGCGTCGCCGCCATTAAAAATCCTTCGGCCCAATTAATTTTTTGCTCAAGTGGTGTTTCACCATTCCAAGGCAATTGAAATTCAGTTTCATATACCTGCTCAGAAATCTCATGATGTAAAGCCATCAATGCAAATGCAATACTCTCATCTAATTCTGGATCCGCATTGGTTAAAGTCTTAAGCCACTTATCAACCTCAATACCGTTTGGGTCTATGCAGGTAGCAAATAAATATCCTTGTAAAAAAGCAATATCAATAGAAAGCTTGCGCGCAGAAAAGTAGTTTTCTAAATTCAGCTGATCAGCTGCAGTAAAAGAGAAGTCGTGCATAGTGTTGCCTTGAACTTAGGCGCCGTATAAGCGCCTACAAAAATGCTTTTATATTAATAACTAACCTGAGATTAGATTAACTAAAGTCTGATATGACAGAAGTATATTATAAATTTACTGGGTAACGACCTTCGCCATCCGGTCTACCCAAAAACTTAACAGCATCGTGTACTTCTTTTGGTAGACTTGCATCTGGCTTGATATTACCAGACACGCGAAACTGGAAATTGGCAGCTAATGTCGCATCAGCCTGTAAGCCCAAACGGTTTTCAGGGTCAACAACCACGGCAATATCTCCTGATTTACAATCGAGCTGACCACTAAGATCGCCGATACTAAACCAACCATTCATGCCTTTAACATCAATATTTGGACTACTTATCTCACCATTTAGCCCTTCACAGTACGGTGCACCACTTTGGTACTCCTTCACATTGACGATAACGCGCCCTTTGGCATCAACCGGCAATGGCAGAGTTACTTGATCCATAGCCTGCTCAACACTGAAACGAAGTGAGGCATTATTTACCGTCACTGATTTACTTACTAAATTCGATGAGAAATTAGCTTTCCCTGAGATCTCATTTTTATCTCTCGCATTACCAAACTGTACATTGCCTGCCAGATCACCAAGTAGTAATGACGACGGTTCAAGCTCCCACTTAACCTGATTCAATTGAATGTTATTGAATCTCACACCGCTCACTTGACCATGCCAAACAGAACCATTTACTGCACCTAGCTGCAAATTAGCTGGCAATTGACCTTTAAAAACTTGCAGCAACACCGCTGCTGGCATAGTAAAAGCACTAAAAATAATAAATGCGAGTAAAAATATAATGAGTAGAGATAGTGTTTTTTTCATAATTATTTCTCTAAAACCAAGCGACTAACACGCACAAAGCCAGGTAAATTCCCTTGTGTAAGGTCTAGGTTATCTACTTTTACTCCATGCTTATTTGTCAGTTCATCTATCCAAGCAACAAGTTTATTAAATTCCACATCATCGATGGTTAAACGCAAGCTTTCGCCACTAGGTTGCATTTTGCTGATATCAATTTGAAAACGGCCACGGGTGTTATTGACTATCTGACTGATATTGCCGCCGCTAATCACCTGTGCAGGACTGCTAGATTTCAGCTTACTCACGCTTTGACCAACCCAATTTACGAGTTCGTGATTACGTTTTAGCTTAGTTTCGGCATCGCTGACAGCCTGATTCAAAGGTTTGAATATACCCATTACTAGAACAAAAACGACAAAAATAACGCCAGCAACAATCAACAGTTTTTGTTCTTGCTCTTTTAAACCACGCCAATAGTTCACTACTTGCTGCTTCATGCTGCACCTCGAATGCGAATTTCACCCACCACAAAGTCACCATCATTGTTCAGGGCCCCCTGTTCAACACTTACACCGCGTTGCTCTAAAATTGCTTTGACCTGACCAAATACTTGGAACTCTTTTGCGCGTGCTCTAATTCTAAGCTCATTCCTACGTTTGTCGTAACGCAGCGTTTCAGGCGCGAAGGCATCGACCTCTTCATAAATAGCCACAAAGTGATTAGTTAATTCGAGCAAACCGCCTTGTTCCGTGCCAGATAACGCATCAAGCTCATTCTGGATCTGTTTTTTCAATAAGTGCGGACGCACTACTTTATTTGGAAATGCCTGTTGATACATAGCGACCGCTTGGGTTTCTAGCTGATTAGCTTGATGACTTATCACATACAGCTGAGTGCCTTTAATTGCGATAAAGCTCACTACTGCCACGCTCGCCGCTATTAGGCCACTGCGCCAGTCACGCCACCACTGCGGCTGCTTTTTCTTCGCAGCGAACCGACCTTGACGCAAATTAAAATCAATATTTGATAGTGATTTCGCGAAGATGGCTAAAGGTAAATCGTAATCTTGTTGTTGCGCAGTAAGCGTTATCGTTTCTGAGAAATCGCTTGCAGGGCTAAAATGCGCCAGCTGTTCAACACCCGCAATGGCGAGGTACTCATTAACCCAGCTAAGTTCAGCAGTGCCAACTTGCCAAGCATTGTGTTTGAATAGCCATTGCTGACCTAACTGCACGGCACTAGTCATCTCTTCATGAAGCGGCAGACATAAGGCGTCCGGTAGCGCTTTACTTACACTGATCTCTGCATCATCGAAGGCACTAAACCAGCTTTGTAGCCAACTGCTATCACAAATCGCGACATCGATAGTATGTGTGTCGGCTTTCATGCCCGGTTTACCAATTGCGATAAATAGCGCATCGATGTCGGTCGCGACATGCTCCTCAAGCATAAACGGTAAGGCTTGCTCTAGTTTTCTATTCCATTTTGCTGGTAACTCTAGCGTACGTAATTGCACCGCAGTCGCTGGTAGTAACAAAACAACCGGTCTCGTTTGCGCTTTTTCGGCAAGGCTACCAAGTTGTTCACTCCCTTCTAATTCACCACTGGCAATAATTTGTTGTTGTTCTGTTGACCACACTAACCAGTGTATTGTCTCCTGGTGTGACTGACCCACACGGATCAATAATTGTTCTGTCACTCTACGCCTCCAAATTTACGAGCAAGCACGTACGCTTTACCATCTTTTGTTTCTATAATTGATGTGAGAGAAAAGCGTCGCTCATCAAACACAGCTGTTGCTCGCAACTGAAAATAATTGCTGTTAATCGTAAAAATTTTGGAAGTCTTGTTAGGGTCTTTGACCCCTTGATTCGCGACTTCCGTGTAAAATTCATTGATATCGGTAAAACCTTTTTTTGGTCTTGCAGAAATAATAGCTTCAGCACCTGATTTCGATAAACCAGGTATAAGCGCACTGAGTAAAAGCGCTTGCTCTGGCAATATCGTATTGACGTTTACCGCGAGCTCCTCACTTCCGGGGATCACGCAAACATAAGGCTTAATCTTTTCCATCACCAGCGGATTAAAGCCCTTAATTACTCGTAGCTCACTTACGGACGCCATCAAATTATTAGCCGTTAAATAAGGCGTCTGATTAGACATATACTCGTCTTCTTCTGCCCCTGAGCGGTAAGTAATGCTATCTTCGTCAAGCCAGTCGTACACACTATCAGCAAGGGCTTCCTCGCTTTCGTTACTCGGCAAATCCTCAATATTCTTCAAAAGTTCCAATAGTGCAGCATGGGCTGGGTTTGTATTCTTTCCACCAATCTGCTGACCACCTTGGTTATTTCCATTTGTTTGTGACTTTGCTCTCAAGGCATTCAGGTTTAAGCATGCCTGTAAGTCTGTAACTTTACCGCTCAACGTACCATGGTCAACAGGGTAAGGCACTTCTTCACGAGCCCAAGGCTGGTCTAGATTAACGGTATCAGGATCATCTTTTTTCGCTTGTATCAACGCTCTTTTGACTAATTCCTCAGCACCATAGCTATACCACTTGGCTTGTTGCTGAGTTTGAATATTCGAGGCCTTTTGTACCTGCACCATTAAACTACTTGCCATTTCAGCGGCAATTGTCGCTGCCAATGCAACGATGAAAAGTACGATAACTAGAGCTGCACCTTGCTGCTTCATGGCTGTTGCCCCTTATCATCAGCAACACCACTGCCTGGCGTTAAAAATAAACGGCTTATTGGATCCGAGTCTTTTCTTTGTAATGTAACTTTAACCGCTTTAGGTAACGATTTAGACTTCCAATCAGCTTGCCATTTTAGTTTGTCATCCAAAAATTCAAACTTTAACTCTTCTACATCTTCCAAGATAACCTGAGCGCGGGGCTCTGTTCCATCTAGCTGATCAACGTATATTCGATAAATACGCTCAAGCTTGTCATCGATAACCCGATAGCCCACAGCCTGCAGTTCAGAGCGAGGCAATAAACTAATAGGGTTAGTCCAACCATCACGAACAAAAGCGATACCATCGTATTGGCTATCGAGCTCATAACGACCATGAATGATATAAGTTGGGCTAAAGTCCCCAGCTTCATTTCTAACTTCCCGCTTAGTGATCTGATTAAAATCCTGATCCATCAACCGGAAAGTCGTTTGTAGCCCTTCTATTTCGGCAATTTTTTCCGCTGAGGCCGTTTGAGCCTTTAGCGTTGAATCTAAAATTTGATGAGTCGCCGTCACCACTACCGCTAAAATCGCTAGAGCCAACAAGACTTCTATTAGTGTGAAACCACGCTGTGGTGTATGAACAGTCACTACTTACTCCGGTACATAAAAGTGGTGATGTCATACACTGAGTTTTTGAGTTCAGGCTCGCGGAAAACGTGCACGGTGAGCTTTACAAAGTTAGGATCTGCGGTTTGTAGGATATGTTGTTGCCAATACCAAGTGACCCCGGCCATTTCCTCTTCGCCTTTATTACCATTTTTCCCATGCCAGTCATCACCTTGCGCGCGCAAAAATACCAAGCGATTTTCTGCCACCCACGATGCATAGGTTTGTTCTTCAAGCGAGCTGATATGGTTTATATGTTCGCTTGTTGCTTGCATTGCAGCAATACCAGCCACAGCGCAAATACTTAACGCAACCATGACTTCAAGTAAAGTAAATCCTAAGCTTTTTCTTGGGCTCATTCTTCCGGTTCCCGCTTAAGCCCGACGGGCGCCATAAACTCACCTTCAATGAAGAAGATAGGCTCTTGTAGCTCTTTATTTTCCACACTTAATCTAAATGCGCTGACCTCACCGGAAGATAAAATAAGTACTTGCGGGATCTTGAGTTTTTTAAGTTCAAGTAAATTGTCGTCGTCGCCGCCACTCATCAGCTCTCGCCAATTTGCTTGCTCAAGTAAGTTATCTTGAGACCACGGCAGATCTTCTAAGATCAATTCCACTTTGTACTGCTCAGGCAGCTCAATTGGTTTGTAGATATCGTCGGCTTCGAAAGTTCGCCATTTCTCACCATCAAAAACCAAAAACTCAATCACACCTTTATCCAGATGAAAGCCAAGTTCTACCTGATTTAGTACTGCAAATTCTGACGCGAGATTAATCGTCCCCTGCACACGCATAGCCATGGTTTCGAGCTCTTCCTCATCACTATCACTGACGGTATAAGTAATGAGGTTTACTGAAAAAGCAATGATCACCAAGACAATAAGGACTTCAAGTAAACTGAAGCCCTTTACCTTGGCTAATGTCGGCTTGTACAGAGGTGCTAACATAGATTAACGTTCGTCTTCCGTATCCCAGTTTCCGATATCATCATCTGTTCCAACTTCGCCATCTGGACCCATTGAAAAAATATCGATTTGGCTCATTTCGCCTGGGCTTACTAATTGGTAAGGATTACCCCATGGATCTTCTGGAAGCTTAGAAATGAAGCCACCTTCAGGGAAACGTTTTGGTACCGGGTCAATATTTGTTTGCGTTACCAAAGCTTCCAAGCCTTGCTCTGTGGTTGGATAGCGTTTGTTTTTTAGCTTGTACATCTTCATTGCGTCTTCAATCTGACGAATATCTAGACGTGCCTTTTCCTTTGCTGCTTCTTCTTGTTGACCCATCACGTTAGGCGCAACGATAGATAAGATCATACCGATGATAACAAGTACCACCATCACTTCTAGTAGTGAGAAACCTGATTGTTTTTTCACAATGTTTACCTCAATGCTGTTATTGATGACCATGCAAAAACATGCGATGGCCTTTCCTTTTTGACTACAATCCTACGGCTTTGTTCATCGCCATAATCGGCTGAAGAATCGCCATAACTATAAACAGTACAATAATTGCCATCGTCGCTATCATCGCAGGTTCTAGCAACTTCAGCGAGACATTTACCATACTTTCAAATTCTCTTTCTTGGTTATTCGCAGCACGCTCAAGCATCTGTTCTAATTCCCCCGACTTTTCACCGCTGGCAATCATGTGCAGCATCATAGGTGGGAACATTTTAGTCTGTTGCAACGACGCTCTAAGGCTTGCACCTTCACTCACCCGAGTCGCTGCTTCTGCAACGGATGCTTTGATTTTTTCGTTCTCAAGTACTTGACCTGAGATTTTCATGCCCTCAAGCAGTGGAACGGAACTCGATGAGAGAATACTTAAGGTACGCGCAAATCGTGCAGTATTGACACTGCGAGTTACCTTACCAAGACCTGGTAAACTCAGCAGCTTACTATCATACCAAAAGCGGATCTTAGGTTTTTGTAATGCTTTTTTAATCGCGTAGGTGCCAATGACAACCACTGCCAATGTGATCATCCAGTAGTTTTGTACAAAATTACTGGCAGCCATAACCCACTCTGTTGTCCAAGGCAGTGCTTGCTTGGATTTCTCAAAGGTCTTCAAGATCTTTGGTACTACCGTTCCCAATAGAATGGAAACAATCGCGATAGCAAAGATGACCAAAATAATGGGATACACCATCGCTTGCGTAATTTGGCTGCGCATATGCTGGCGCTGTTCAGTGTAATCGGCCAAGCGATTTAGTACTTCATCTAAGTGCCCTGACTTTTCTCCAGCGGCAACCATTGAGCGGTACAAGTGATCAAATACGTGAGGAAACTCCGACATACCATCTGCAAGTGTATAACCTTCAACGACTTTTGATCTTACCGCCATCAGCATACGCTTTAGTCTTGGCTTTTCGCATTGCTCAGCTACAGCCATCACCGCAGCTTCAACAGGTAAAGAGGATTGGATCAAGGTTGCCAACTGGCGCGTGATCAAGGCAAGGTCTGATACCGAGGGACGGTAGCCTTTAAAAAGCGTAAAACCACCACTACTTTGGTTTTTATCTTTCTCCGCAGCAGGCAAAACTTCAAGTGGCATCATGGCTTTTTCTCTTAGCATCTGCCTAACTTGCTTCGCCGTATCCGCCTCTAAAATTCCTTTCTTCTCTTTGCCTTTACCATCTAAGGCGCGGTATTCAAACGCTGCCATTAGCCTTCCTCACGTGTTACACGCATTACTTCTTCTAAGGTTGTTTGGCCAGCAAGTACTCGCGAACAGCCATCTTGTCGGATGCTTGGCGTACGCTTACGAATATACTTCTCAACCGCCTGCTCACCTTTACCGTTATGAATAAGTTCACGGATGGGCTCATCAACGATGAGAAGCTCATGAATACCCGTACGGCCTTTGTAACCATTGAAATTACACTCTTCACAGCCGACTGCACGGAAGATTTGCGTGCCACTGTCTTTGGCCACACCCAGTAGTTCACATTCTCGTTCATCCGCCAAATGCGCTTCTTTACAGTTAGGGCAAAGTGTTCTTACCAATCGCTGTGACAGCACGCCTAGTAGTGATGAACTTAAAAGGAATGGCTCAACCCCCATATCTTCCATACGCGTGATAGCACCAGCGGCCGTATTCGTATGCAGTGTGGATAATACCAAGTGGCCGGTCAAAGATGCTTGAACACCAATTTGCGCGGTTTCTAAATCTCGGATCTCACCAACCATCACCACATCGGGATCTTGACGTAGGATCGCACGTAAACCTCGAGCGAATGTCATATCCACTTTTGGATTTACTTGTGTTTGGCCAATGCCTGGGATTTCATATTCAATCGGATCTTCAACCGTTAAAATATTGCGATCCTTAGAATTGATTTGTGTCATGCCTGCGTACAAGGTCGTACTCTTACCTGAGCCCGTTGGACCGGTAACCAGTATGATGCCGTGAGGCTTGGCTATGATCTCTGCAAACGCATCGCGGTTTGCTTGGGTCATGCCCAAATCTTCGAGATCTAATCGCGCATTATTTTTGTCTAGTAGACGCAGCACCACTCGCTCACCAAAGCTTGATGGCATCGTTGATACACGCACATCCACGGCTCGTCCCGCGATCCGCAGACTAATACGACCATCTTGCGGCACACGTTTTTCTGCGATGTCGAGCTTAGCCATTACTTTGATACGAGAAACTAATAATGAAGACAATTTACGGTTTGGCTTCAAGACTTCTTTCAGTACACCATCAACCCTAAAGCGAATAACTAGTTCTTGCTCGAATGTTTCGATATGAATATCCGATGCACCTTCTTTTATCGCTTCACTCAACATGGCATTAATTAGCTTGATGATAGGCGCATCATCATCCGCGGCAAGCAAGTCTTCTGTTTGTGGCAATTCTTCAGCAAGCGAGAACAAGTCCATCTCGTTGCCGATGTCTTCCATCATCTGTTGTGTTTCAGAGCTGTCTCTTTGATAAGACGCCTCAAGCATATGCTCAAAGCGTTCTTCATCTAAAGCTTCGAGATGTAATGTCTTTCCTGCAACTCGGCGTACCTCCATCAGCGTTTCAAGATCAAGCGTACCTTTGTGAAAGAGCTTAGCCTGATCGCCATCAGGGCTGAGTAACACCCCTTTGCGACGTGCAAACGAAAATGGCAAACGTAAAGTGATTGCTGGGACGGGCGGCATTTCAGCCACCTCACCTAGTATTGGCTCAGCGCTTTGCAGCTGCGCTGCCATCTCTTCAGCTTCAGCTCCTAAATCCGGCGTGACTTTCTCATCAATCATTTTCACGCTCTTTTTTGTTTTGTTCTTTTAAGAACTCTTCATACGTAGGAGGCAGAGTAAGCTTATCATCCCACTTAGGTAAGATTGGCGTGTCTTCAAATGGCATTAGCTCAATGCCATCTTCTCTTTGTTTATGCTGCTCACCACGGATAAAGTTATATTTTGAATGGCTAATTTCATTCATACTGCGGCTATCACGTACAATAGTCGGACGAATGAATACTAATAGATTGCGTTTTTCCTTTTTAGTCCCTGTTGATCTAAATAGGTGACCTAATATTGGAATGTCACCCAATAGTGGTACTTTAGATACACTTTCTTGAACGGTTTCATCAATCAGACCACCTAAGATAACCATGCCGCCATCATCAGCAATAACCGTGGTATTGATAGCACGTTTAGCCACTCGAATATCCACCGACGTCGCACCTTTCACGCTTGATACTTCTTGTTCTATCGTCAGTTGAACCGCTGTGCCATCGTTAATCTGAGGGGTTACTTTTAATTTAATACCCACTTCTTGGCGGTCTACCGTTTGGAACGGGTTTGAATTATTGTCGTTCGCCGTTGAACCCGTAACAATTGGCACTTCTTCACCGACGATCATGGACGCTTCTTCGTTATCCATAGTCGTAACCGATGGCGTGGCAAGAATATTTGAGTTGGTATCAGTAGTTACCGCTTGAATGATTGCACCCCAATCATTCTTGACAATACCTGCGGCTAACCCATTAATACCGCCTAGAACTTTGGCAAGCCCAGTCAAATCGCCCTTAACAGTCTCATCATATTCCGTTGTTTTTCCAGATTCTGTACCTGTTATATTTTTAGTGACTGTTTTGTCACGTGCTTGCTCAGCAGCAACCGCTATGGATCCAATTGGTGCAGTTGTACCGTCATTAAACTGTAGCATACCGCCTTTTTCAGAGATCCATTGTAAGCCAAGGTTAATACCATCGGCTTCAGAAACCTCAACAACAATCGCTTCAACCAATACTTGGGCACGACGGATATCCAGTTTTTTAATAACTTGACTCAGTGAACGCATAGTGTCTGGCTGCGCCGTTATCACCAATGAGTTTGAGTCTTCATGCGCCTCAATGCTGGTTTCATTTTTGCTACTACTGCGAGTTCTTGCTTGCTGACCTGCGGCTTGCTCTTCTTCAATCGATTTACTCACGCCTTGAAGAACCTTAACCAGATCTTCAGCTTTTGCGTAATTCAGATAGAAGACCTGAGTATTGCCTTGGGATTGCAACTCGTCGTCTAAACGCTTTATAAGCTCAGCAGCTCGGCTACGCGCCTGTGACTCGCCGCTGACAATGACGCTATTAGTGCGGGTATCTGACACAATTTTCGGGATAAGGAAGTCTGGTACACCGCCTTTCCCTGAATCTTGAAAAATCTTTTCAACGACTTTAACAACATCTTCAGCAGTGGCATGCTTCAGCTTAACGATATCAACACGTTTATCACCTGCTTGGTCAACCGTTTTGATTATATCAACTAGGCGATTCACCGAGGACGCGTGGCCAGTTAGCATCATCACGTTTGCTGAATTTAGATTGGTTACGTGACCACCATCTTTTTGGTCACTGAACTGACGAATAAGTGGACCAAGCTCTTGCACGCTAACGTTCTTCACGCGAACAACGCGTGTTACCATTACGTCACCATTACCTAGCTCTTCACCAGATACCAAAGGTACATTTGACTTTTTACCATCAGAACTACGAACTACCTTAAGCACACCGCTATCCATTTCAATAACAGAATAACCATACACTTCCAGCACGTTTAAAAAGAACTGATAATAAAGCTTTTCATCCATCAACTCATAACTGCGAACATTGATATTACCGCGCACGTTAGGGTCTATGATGATAGTTTTATTCAGCTTATCACTAACGATATTAATGAATTCATTAATATCGGTACCTTTGAAGTTCGCGGCATATTCAACCGCAGAAACAGAAAGTGAAATACCAGCAGCAATCAAGAGCGTTGCATACTTAGCTAACCCTTTTTTGGTTTTTGTGAGGTGTAGCTTTTTACCCATTATTCTAAAACTCCAAAATTAGTAACTTTACAGGCTAAACTGCACATCCATCACTTGACCGTCTCGCTCAATCGTGATGTTCGCATCTGTGCTCGTTCTAAGTTCATTAATAGCTGACATAGCCTGTTTCATATCCGTGAGCTGAAACCCATTAATTGCGATTGCTAAATCATTCGCTTTAAGCCCCACCTGTTCGAACAATTCAGGATCCTTTCCAGGTGAGAGACGATAGCCAATAACTTCGCCGTTACGCTGTTCCGGAGCAATCTTAATATAATCAAATAATTTACCTGGATCGCTGAGCAATTCCTGGCGACGATTTGCTAGTTCATTTCGAGATGGGGTTGGTGAAGCTGTGCTGTTGACGATTTTCTTTGACTTTGTTGGCATCGCCACAGTGCGACTAAACTCTATACCATCTAACATCAGCGTTTCAAAACGCCCACTGACATCCAAAATCACACGATCAGGTAACACTCGGGCAAGCTTAGCGCGAGTGCCTGTGATTGGTGCATCAACTGAGTAGGTCTCCTGGCGACCCTGAGACTCGATAATAGCAAGACCCGCACCATCATCTTGGCTTACCGCTACGATACCGGTTAGCCTAACGTTAAGCGTTGTTTCTGGTGCATCAGAAACCACGGGCTGTGGTTTGGTATCAGGCTTAGCATTTGCCTCACCAAACAAATTTTGAGCGACAATTCCTTGGCTTGTGATACCGCTACTTGATTGACTATACAGTTGTGATGCTGGAAGCAAGGGTTGTGTTTGTGGCACTGGCCATAACAACCAAAATAATTGCGAAAAGAGAAACGCAACGTAAACAACCGACAGGACAACAATGATACGACTCAATTTTGCGTGAGGCAAACCAAGCCAAAACTTCTGAAGCTGTTGTAACTGTAATTCCATATAATACTTTTCTTATTTTCTTGAACGCCCCAGTGTACCGCCTCGAAATTTTTTCAACAAGCGTGCATTTGTTAAACTTTTAATTAAATAGGTACACCGTAGGCCAATTAACTGAATCTAAACTTAACCTTGGAACATAGACACACATATTAGTTCATTTTTTAGGTAAAGTGCGATTAACTCACAAGTTTAGTGCCTGTCATCTACTTTGTTTGCATAACGAAATATGCTAAATTTGTTAGGTTAAATTTCACACTAGCAAATAGTTAACGAATTGTGACAAAACTCCAACAGGAAAACAACCAATCTGAACAGAAAGTTCGTATTGATAAGTGGTTATGGGCTGCTCGCTTTTACAAAACACGAGCGCTTGCTCGCGATATGGTCCAAGGTGGCAAAGTACATTACAACGGTCAACGCTGTAAACCAAGTAAAACGGTTGAAGTCGGCGCGGTAGTGAAATTAGCCCAAGGATATGAAGAGAAAGAAGTAACCATACTCAAAATCATGGAAAAGCGACAAGCGGCTCCAATTGCTCAAACTCTTTATGAAGAGTCTGAAGCAAGCATTGAAAAACGAACGCAAAACGCGTTGGCGCGCCAAAACAATAGCTTGTTTGCGCCTCGTCCTGCCACTAAGCCGGACAAGAAACAACGCCGTGAATTACTTAAATTGAAATCAAACTAGGATTTTCATTGATGCAGACTGATTTACTTCATCGTTATATTTTTGACAAGCTAGACGTACGTGGTGAGCTTGTACAAATAGAACAGACTTTTACTGACATCATTAGCGGTCACAACTACCCAGAGCCTGTGCAACACCTATTAGGCGAGTTATTGGTTGCAACCAGTTTACTGACCGCTACGTTAAAATTTGAAGGTGACATTGCGGTTCAGCTCCAAGGTGATGGTCCAGTAAAATATGCGGTGATCAATGGTAATCACAAACAACAGATGCGTGGCGTGGCAAGGCTGCAATCTGAGGTTTTGGGATCATCTATACCTGAGCTCATGGGCAAAGGGTATATGGTTATCACCATTACACCGACAAAAGGCGAACGCTATCAAGGCATAGTTCCCCTTTCTAAAGAATCACTTGCCGAATGTTTAGAAGAATACTTCGAGCAATCTGAGCAATTGAAAACCCGTTTATGGTTCGCAACAAGCCTAGTCGGCGATAAAGTGAAAGCGGCAGGTCTGTTTTTACAAGTACTGCCCGTCAATAAAGAAAAGTCTGTTGCCGATTTCCAACATCTTGAAGCACTAAGCGACACGATTAAAGATGAAGAGCTACTAGATTTAGACGCCAATACCGTACTAACTAGACTGTATCACGAAGACAATCCTCAACTTTTTGAACCGCAAGCTATCTCGTTTGTATGTGGATGTAGCCGAGAAAAAACCGAGAATGCGCTGGCCAATGTCGGACTAGAAGCCTTGATGGAAGACTTGCAAAAACACGGCGAGGTCAATATTAGCTGTCATTACTGCTTGAAAAACTACGTTTTTAACGAGCAAGATATTAAATCGTTATTTAATTAAGTTGCGCTTTAGCCCTTAATTACAAAATGAAACCGCCATTTTTGGCGGTTTTTTTATGGCTATTGGGTGATACCGGTGTCATAAAACATACAAAAGTTATGACACCGGTATCATTGAAATTATTCAAGTTTTTTGACGTTTTTATGTAATTTTAAGCACTCTAAAGGCTCGAATATCTCAATTTCATCTGTTACTATAAATTTAGCTAAGGGCAAGAGTACCCCAGAGCTATCCCGTTCAACTCTCACTTTTTAGGTATAAACATGACTTCAAGCGCTACTCGTTTTGTCGATTTAACCGCAGCTGAACTTGTCGAACACGCTATCCGTCGTGGCGAGGGCACTTTAGCCGCAAATGGAGCTTTTGTTGCAAAAACTGGTCGTCGTACTGGACGTTCACCAAACGACCGTTTCATCGTAAAAGAATCAAGCACAGAAAATGACATCCAATGGGGTAACGTAAACCGCCCATTCGAAGGTGCTAAGTTTGATGCTTTATGGGCTCGCGTAGAAGCGCACGTTCTTGAAAATGACCACTTCGTCTCTCACTTAGAAGTCGGTGCGGATCCAGAGCACTATTTACCAGTCGTTGTAACGACTGAAACTGCTTGGCACCACATTTTCGCTAAAAACATGTTTATCGAACCTAACTCTTATAACAAAACTGATTTACCTGAATGGCAGGTGATGAACGTTCCTTCTTTTGTTTGTGATCCTGAGCGTGATGGTACAAACAGCGATGGTACCGTTATCATCAACTTTGCACAGCGCAAAGTGCTTATCGCAGGTATGCATTACGCCGGTGAAATGAAGAAGTCGATGTTCTCTGTACAGAACTTCTTACTACCAGCAAAAGGTGTGCTACCTATGCACTGTAGTGCAAACGTTGGCGAAGCTGGTGACACAACGTTATTCTTTGGTCTATCAGGAACAGGTAAAACTACGCTTTCTGCGGATCCTAAGCGTTTTCTTATCGGTGATGATGAGCACGGTTGGGCACCTGGTAGCGTATTCAACATTGAAGGCGGTTGTTATGCGAAATGTATCGACCTGTCACAAAAGAACGAGCCTGTTATTTGGGATGCAATCCGTTTTGGTACTATTTTAGAAAACGTCGTGCTAGATGAAACGCGTACTCCTGATTATACCGATTCAAGCTTAACGCAAAATACGCGTGCAGCTTACCCTCTTGAGCATGTTGAAAAGCGTAAAGTTGAAAACCGCGCGGGCGAGCCTCGTGCAGTTGTATTCTTAACTTGTGACGTGAGCGGCGTATTACCTCCAGTTTCAATCCTAAGCGAAGAAGCTGCGGCTTATCACTTCCTTAGTGGCTACACAGCGAAAGTAGGCTCAACTGAGATTGGTTCAACTTCTGATATCGAATCAACTTTCTCAACTTGTTTTGGTGCTCCTTTCTTCCCGCGTCCAGCAGGCGTGTACGCTGAGCTACTAATGAAACGCGTGCGTGAGTTTGGCGCTAAAGTTTACCTAGTAAACACAGGTTGGACTGGTGGTCCTTATGGCATTGGTAAGCGTTTTGACATTCCAACAACTCGCGCCGTGATTGATGCAATCGTAAACGATACATTAGAGGACGTTGAGACACAGCACATTGAGGCACTAAATTTAGATGTACCAGTGGCAGTGGAAGGTGTTGATAGCAAGCTACTTAATCCGGTAAATACATGGCAAGATCAGGCTAAGTATGCGGAATATGCAGCTAAACTTGCGGCTGACTTCAAAGAAAACTTCGCTAAATACGATGTTTCTGAAGCAATCAAAGCAGCAGGCCCTCGCGGCTAACCTAAGAAAGATTCCTTTATCAAAAGCGCCCCTTGTTTGGGCGTTTTTTTGTGCCTAATTTTTTACACATGAATATCTTTCAACAAACTTATTATTAACATCTAGGTACATACATGCTTATATATTGCTGATTATTTAAACAGCACGTATAAGGAAAACCATGAAATTACAATTAAAAAAGAAACAACTAAAATCGCTGCAAGCGAAAGATCTAAACAATCAGGCGACCAGAAAAATTGCTGCCGCGGGCGCGACTTTTGGCTCTAGAGTTGATTGTGGCAGTTGGCAAATTTGTGATACTCACGTTGCAATTTGTGAGTCAATGGGACTTTGTCGTTCAGTAGATATCTGCTAATAACGCGATAACCAAGTCCTTTAATAGGGCGAAAACTCGCCCTATTACGACGTACTCCAAAGCTTATTTAGCACCAACTTTTTAAAGGTTAATACAAATTGTTTCATTGTGATTGGAATGATAGCCACAAGCGCAATTCCCTTATCAAAGTCAGGATTAACACAACAGTAAAGTGCAATCTCAGTTTTGCTGCTTTCTCTAAAGCGTGTAATTTCAGCCTCGCTGTAATTGGTTTTGCGTCCAACAGCTTTCAAACACCTTAGGCCATTATAAGGGCTTACCAAGCCAACTGGATTGATGGTGTCATAGAGAATTGCTATCGCGCTATTTTGAGACAAGCTATTCGGATAAACTTCGGCGATATTTTTTGCCATGGCCCTGAACATGGCGGGACTGAGCATGGTATCTGCATATAACAGTTTTCTACGTGGGTTACGTATATAACGTTTTAATACCTCGATAAGAGAAAACCTAAAGGTACTGTTTTTCCCTCTAAAGTCAGGCAAAAAAGCAGCTGAAGCGCCAACAATGCAAACATCCTTGTTGCTATCATCAAAGGTCAATAAGCAATAGCCGACAATGTCACCGCCTGATAAAAACAACCGGAGTCTGCGCTTTGTGCTTTCGCCTTTTTCAAAGTACAAAGCAAAGTAATGCTCTACCTCGACATTGGAAAAGCTTGTCGCTATCACTCGCTTCAATTGGTTTAAATACTGTGTATCTAACACTCCCTTTTGATAGCTTAAATCCCTATGCTTTATTGTGCTCAACTTGCTCGCCTACCCTATTGAAAATCATGCTTCCTCAAGCTTTCCCCGATAAGCTGGCAAAGAAACCTCCGCGATCAGACCACCACCATCTCGATTTCGTAGTCTTACTTTACCGCCGTGTGTGGTCACGATACGTTTGATAATGGCAAGCCCTAAACCACTCCCCTCACTCCCTCTAGCCTGATCTCCCTGTTTAAATGGTTCGAATACAGACTCTAACTCTGACTCAGGGATACCTGGTCCTCTGTCCATTACTTTTACGATAACAGCACGGTGCTTGGGGCTGTATTCTGTCGTCACCTCAATATCTTGTTCAGAATAACGGATTGCATTTTCAATCATGTTAGTAAACACCCGCTTTAACGCGACGGCATTCATCATCACCGCAGGTAAGTATTCCTCTGCTTGCAAGTGAATTGGTCGCTGATGCTGCTGCTCTGCATGAACGACTTCTTCAATAACCGTGTTAACGTCATCAGCCGACATTTCTGCACCGTTGTGATGACGGAGATATTCGATGAATTGGTCAATAATCGCATTCATGTCTTCAATATCGTCGATTATTCCCTCGCGCAGGTAGTCTTCTTCATCCGACATCATTTCAGTTGCTAGACGAATTCGGGTTAAGGGTGTACGTAAATCGTGTGAAACACCAGCCATTAACAATCGCCTATCACTTTCTAGGTCTGCGATCCCCTTAGACATTTTATTAAACGCCCGAGTCACCTCTATGACTTCCGTGGACCCTTCTTCAACAAGCCGGGTTGAAAAGTCCCCGACCCCTACTCGACTAGCAGCAATTTGTAGTGATTTTAGCGGTTTGTTGAGATGCCTAGCAAAAAGCCACCCTCCTAACACACTTAAAAAACCAATACTGGAGAGGTAAAAAACTAAAAACTCCATTTTTGTTTCACTGAGTCCGCTAAGCGGTACTCTTACCCAATACCCTGGCGCTTGCGGTGCTTCGACCCAATAAACAACCGGATCTCCTTGGCTTATCCTGACTCGCGCAGAACCATTAAGTTGCTCCGACATACTACGAGACAGCAATGTATATTCTTTGGCCTGCCCCAGCCCATTTACATAGGCCTCTCTTTGTGTCATCACCTCAATGCCGGTTATCTCAAAAAATTTGCGAGATAGTGTATTGTCCACTTCAACACCATCTTCCCAATCAATGAAGACCGTTTTAACCTGCTTAGCGAGCATCAGATTCACTTGTTCAAAGGTTGGTTTGAAGACGTATAAGGTAACGGTAATGTAAGACACGACTTGATTTATCAATAGTAACGCGCCGACAAAGAAGACGGTTTGCCCGAATGCACTACGAGGTAACATGCTGGCTACTTCACGCCGTCAGGCACAAATACGTACCCAAGACCCCACACCGTTTGTATATAGCGAGGATTAGAGGCGTCATCTTCAATCATACGACGTAAGCGCGAAACCTGAACGTCAATGCTACGCTCAAGTGCGCTATAATCACGCCCTCTAGCAAGGTTCATTAACTTATCTCGACTAAGCGGCTCGCGAGGGTGACTCACCAGTGCTTTAAGTACCGCAAACTCACCTGAGGTAAGTGAAATTGTCGCTTCTCCATGTTGCATCTCTCGCGTCGCTAAATTAAGGGTAAAGTTACCAAAGCTCACTTCATTTTCTTCTGCCGCAGGCGCACCTGGTACTTCTTTGGCACGACGACGAAGAATGGCTTTTATTCGCGCCAGCAGTTCTCTTGGGTTGAATGGTTTTGGAATGTAATCATCCGCGCCAAGCTCAAGGCCAATAATACGGTCAACTTCGTCACCTTTCGCCGTCAACATAACAATTGGGATCTCATTCTCTTTTTGTCTTAAACGACGACAGATGGAAAGGCCATCTTCTCCAGGAAGCATCAAATCTAACACCATTAAGTGAAAGTTTTCGCGTTCAAGTAGTCTATCCATTTGTTCAGAATTGGCTGCGCTGCGGACGATAAATCCCTGCTCAACGAGATAACGCTCTAAAAGACTGCGTAAACGCATATCGTCATCAACTACGAGCACTTTGGTGGTTTCATTTCCCATTTATATTTCTTCTATTTATTAATTTACTAAAGCTTGCTGATCTGCGACATTTCGTGCACAAATCATCATCCTGTTCATTTAACGCTCATGGCGATAATGGACCATGATATTATTATGCTTAAATATAATTGAATTTGGTGCTTTTCGACACCATACATTGATACTAGATTGTTACCGAACATTACAAGGGTTTAACCCAAAATACCTGAGAAACATGAAAACGAATTTGATCACGCCCGAAGGATACCGCCAACTGCAGCAAGAACATGATCATCTGTGGTTTGAAAAGCGCCCAGAGATCACCAAAATTGTGAATTGGGCAGCGAGTTTAGGCGATCGCTCCGAAAATGCCGACTACACCTTCAATAAACGTTTATTAAGGCAAATAGATAGACGGGTGCGCTTTTTACGAAAGCGTATGCCCGAACTAAAAGTCGTGGAATACAGTCCCGAACAAGAAGGTAAAGTATTTTTTGGCGCTTGGGTAGAAGTAGAAAGCGAAGAAGGCGAGGTTCGTGCATTTCGGATTGTTGGACCTGATGAAATATACGAACGCAATGACTACATCTCCATCGATGCGCCAATGGCAAGGGCCTTACTAAGCAAACAAGTCGATGATGAAATTACGGTCACCACACCGCACGGCCGAAGACTTTGGTATATCAACCAAATCGAATATCGCAGAAACACCGAACAATGATAACATTGAGCTAAATTTTGTTTGCCCAAGATGAGTATTATCTAGGCAACACAGACCGATTAAGAAGAGTATAAGGATTTTGCATGAGCAATATCACACAACGTTTAGCAACTGAGCTTAACGCCAGAGAACAGCAAGTTAATGCTGCTATTAGTTTGCTAGACGAAGGGGCAACCGTTCCATTTATTGCACGTTACCGTAAAGAGGTAACGGGTGGCTTAGATGACACTCAACTGCGTTTGCTTGAGCAAAGGTTAGGTTACTTACGAGAGCTTGATGAACGTCGCGAGTTTATTTTAAAAACCATCGATGAACAGGGTAAACTCACTGCTGAGTTAAGTGCAGAAATACAAGCCGCTGACAGCAAAACCGTACTCGAAGATTTATATCTCCCATACAAACCAAAGCGCAGAACAAAAGGCCAAATCGCAATAGAAGCAGGTTTGGAACCCTTAGCTGACGCTTTATTTGCAGATCCAACGTTAGACCCAGAACAACAAGCGACTCCTTTCATTGATGAGAACAAAGGCGTTGCAGACAGCAAAGCAGCTTTAGATGGCGCTAAATTCATTCTCATGGAGCGTTTTGCAGAAGACGCTAAACTACTTGCTAAGCTCCGAGCACACCTTAAAGACAACGCGCAAATCGAAGCAAGAGTCATCGCAGGTAAAGAAGAAGCAGGAAGCAAATACCGTGACTACTTTGAACATAATGAGCTACTAAATAAAATTCCATCACACCGTGCGCTGGCGATGCTAAGAGCACGTAACGAAGGCTTTTTGCAGTTATCTATCAACCCGGAACCAAGTGCAGAAGACGCCGCTCAATTTTGTGCACAGATCATTGCCGATCATTACCGCCTAGCCGTCTCTGGTAAAGCTGCCAGTGATTGGTTGATGGGTGTAGTCCAGTGGGCATGGAAGATTAAAATCGCCCTGCACTTGGAAAACGAATTCTTAGGGTCAATGCGTGAAAAGTCAGAGCTAGATGCTATCGAAGTTTTTGCGAAAAACCTAAAAGATCTGCTGATGGCTGCGCCTGCTGGTGCAAAAGTGACAATGGGTATTGATCCGGGATTACGTACTGGGTGTAAAGTCGCCATTGTCGATGCCACAGGTAAACTGATTGCAACGAGTACTATCCACCCTCATGCCCCTCAAAACCAGTGGGATAAGTCGCTGAAGACACTAGAGCAAATGTGCCGCCAATACAAAGTTGAGCTTATTGCTATCGGTAACGGGACTGCGTCTCGCGAAACCGACAAACTGGCCGCAGAACTGCTAAAAAGCGCTACCGAATTAAAGCTCAACAAAATCATGGTGAGTGAAGCTGGCGCATCGGTGTACTCAGCCTCTGAATTTGCCGCAAACGAATTTCCAGATCTTGATGTATCTCTACGTGGCGCAGTTTCCATTGCAAGAAGATTACAAGATCCGTTAGCAGAGCTTGTAAAAATCGAACCAAAATCAATCGGTGTTGGCCAATATCAGCATGATGTTTCTCAAAGCCAGTTAGGGCAAACGCTAACTGCTGTGGTCGAAGACTGCGTAAACTCAGTAGGTGTCGATGTGAACACGGCATCGATACCATTATTAACGCGCGTCTCGGGTTTGAATAAAACATTAGCCAGCAATATCGTAAAATACCGCGACGATAATGGCTCTTTCACGGATCGCAAAGCGCTTAAAAAAGTTGAGCGATTAGGACCTAAAGCATTTGAACAAGCAGCTGGTTTCTTACGTATCGCCAATGGCGACGATCCACTGGATGCATCAGCAGTGCATCCTGAAGCTTACCCTGTTGTCAAAGCGATTTGTAAAAAACAAAATCTAGAAGTGAATACCCTTATCGGTAATCGCGAAGTCTTGAATGGCCTTGTGGCAAATGACTATGTAGATGATAAGTTTGGGGTACCAACGGTCACTGATATTATCAAAGAATTAGATAAGCCAGGCCGAGATCCTCGCCCAGAATTTAAAACGGCGCAGTTTAAAGCTGGTGTTGAGACAATCACAGATCTTAAAGTCGGTATGATTTTAGAAGGTGTGGTCTCTAATGTTGCCAATTTTGGGGCTTTTGTGGATGTAGGTGTACATCAAGATGGACTTGTTCACATTTCAGCACTCACGGATAAGTTTATTTCCGATCCACGTGAAGTCGTTAAAGCGGGAGATATCGTTAAGGTCAAAGTGATTGAGGTTGATGTGCCTCGTAAACGCATTAGCTTTACCATGCGCTTAAACGATGAAATATCTCAAGCTCCAGCGCAAAAACAAAACGCTAAGCCGCACAAAGGAAAACCGGTGCCTAAGTCTTCTAAGCCAAAGTCACGAGATGCAGGTAACGCCGCGATGGGTAATGCGTTTGCTGAAGCCTTCGCAAAGCTGAAGAAGTAATCTCAACAGAACAGTGAACAAAGAAAAGCGCGGCCTTGGTCGCGCTTTTCGTTTGTCGGGGTTTTAACTCGTTTTCACTGCAATGACCCGCGGAGGAGAAGGCCAATACCTACGGTTAAATTTGCACTGATAGCGATGCGGGTTGGTTAGGCATCGCTACATGTTGATAAAAATTTGAGATCCTGAGCGATCTTGCTTGGATTTCAGGGTCAGCTTCAATTGGCATCGCAACAGCGTAAGGATCTGCATCCTGCTTAAGCTTAGCTTGCTCCTCTTCACTCTCTGCTTTTGCCTGCTCACCACTCAAGCGGCGAGTTTGAATGTTTTGTACCCGCTTGCTATCACTTTGCTCTTCACCACTGATAGAAGCTTTTGCCAACTCAGCCTGCGCCGCCGAGAGTTTTTGAGTCGCATCTGCTGCGATGGCTCTGTCAGCGCCAGATGGTTCTGCTGGTGCTAACGCTGCCGCTCTCACCGTTTGCATTTTTTCAATCGTGCCCTGCGGGTCACCTTCAAGCGGCGCAACGTCGATCATCACCTCACCGCCAATAGCGTAGTTATTGCCATCAGGACCGCGCTGATATTCATAACTCGGTGATCCGGCATATTGCCCGCCTACTCTGGCATGAGCCTGCTCATGTAATCTTACTTCTCTATCTCGAGATTTTAATTCTTGAACGACCTGCTCATCTTGCTCTGTTTGTTGCTGCTCTTGTTCATTCTTTTCTTTTTCTTGGCCTTCGCCTTTTTCACCTTGCTCTTTGCCTTGAATGGTTTTGCTTTGCTCTGTTTTACCATCAGAACCGTAAACTTTTGCATCGTCTACGTTAGAAGAGCGGCCTTTTTCAGAATCGGAAAGGTTGCGGTTTTCGGTAAATGAGGGATTAGTTGGTGCAGGTTTTGGGATCGCTTCACGCAGCTGGTTATCGCGTACAACCGTTTCGGTGTACACGTTGGCAGTGTTTAAATTCATCGCCGGTGGTGGCGTTACTATGTTCATTACACTTTAATATCAATCAACGTACCTAGCACTTCATCTGCAGTGCGAATAGTTTGCACATTGGCTTTCGCGTTAAACTCTTCAACTTTTAAGGCTACCACTGATTCGGTCAAGCTTGGGGTTTCGCTCACAGGAGCTGTCACAGCTTCACCGGCACTGGCACCTTGCAACTGCCGCCCAGATGCACGTTCAGAATCGCTTTGTTGATCGATGGCAGCGCGGTTAATATCAGCACTTGCTTGGGCAATCCCCTGAGCTGCGCGGTTATAACCGTCGATTCCATTATTTAACACATCACCTATTGGCATATTCGCACCTAGATAAACCTTTTCTTACTGACTAATTATTGCGCAAAATATCAACAAAGAAAAGTAAAAGCGGCAATTTTTTGCCGCTTTATTATTCCAAATATCTAAATAATTGATTTAAGGAGTGATAAAAAGGCTTCTTTATGAGAGATAAAAGGCGCATGAGAGGCTTTTGCAAGCGTATGAGCCTTAAAATTTGGATTGAGTACCTGCATTTTCTCTACAGCCGCTTGTGGCACAAGAGAGTCTAAACGGCCGAATATGCCTATTGTGGGGAGTTGCAGCCGTGAAAATTCATCACGTAAGTCCTGCAATTTCAATATCTCCAGTCCACCAGCTAGTGCTTTCGCCTCCGCTTCCGGCAGTGTGCCTAGTAGCGCTTTGAGTTGTTTTATGTCTTCTCTGGCATGTTCACTGCCCATCGCTTGAATAGCTAAAAACCTTTCTATCGTTTTTGCGCTATTGGTTTGCAGTTGAGTCTCAAAGTTGTTTAGCACCTTAGGGGCTATTCCGGGCCAATCAGCTTGCTCACAAAAAAATGGCGTTGAAGCGACCAAAATAACCTTGCTAACTCTGTCTGGAAAATGAGCAGCTAAATACAATGCAAATAAGCCCCCCAAAGACCAGCCTATCAACACGCTTTGTGGCATCAGCTGCTCAGCAATAAGTAAAGCGTTACGCTCAAGAGAATAATCGCCCTCGGCGCTTGGTGTGCCACCAAATCCAGGAAGATTGACCGCTTTAATTACTGTTGTAGGTGCTAAAGCTTCCTCGCATAACTGCCACACCGCTTTGTTCATCCCCCAACCATGGAGCAGCACAACTTCATTTTGCATTTATCTGTTCTCTATACCAAACTTGACGCCATGATAGCTAACCCGGGATGGAAAGCAATGATCCAACTTAATCGGTTATTACCTAAAAAGTGGTGTCAGCCTTGTGTATGTTGTGAACAACGCACAACAGAAACCTTGCTTTGTCCACACTGCTTACACGCCTGCTTAGACTTTATGGATCAAGAGATTAATCTACTTAATTACCCCAATATTCAACGCATGGTTAGCCTTGAAGACTGCGATGGGTTAACCGTGGCGAGTTGGTACCGTACGCCTATAAACACATGGTTGCAAGGAGTAAAGTTTAACCACAGCAAAGCGTATCAATGTGCCTTAAATCTGCTGGCTCAAACACTATGGCAGCGCTTCGGTGAAGAAAATGGCTTCCCTGTAGACCTTGTTTGTTGTTTGCCACTACACCGAAGACGGTTAATCCGACGAGGTTACAATCAAGTTGAGCAAATTTGGCAAGGGCTACCACTCACCCAGACAATACTGAAAAGAACAAAGCACACCAAGCCGCAATCTGAGCTGACCAAGGCTAAACGAAAACGTAACTTAAACAATGCCTTTGTGCTCAGCCAACCTGTTGAAGGAAAAAATATCGTATTACTTGAGGATGTGATCACAACGGGCGCGACCATGAATGCAGCGGCAAAAGTGTGTAAACAAAACGGGGCAAAAATGGTGTGGGCGATGGCTATCAGCCTCACACCATTCGACGCTTAAAAGCGTATTATTTGCTTGATATCACGACAATAGATATCAATCAAATCGCTAGAAATCTCGCTGCACAGATAAGCTGTTCTGGACCTTATATGCCGTGCGCAAAGAACAACGCGTTATTTAGCAGTCGGCTAGAACCGAACCAAAAGCCACGAAATACCGGATTGTCAGTCATTCCTACAGCCACTCCACGTCCAGACTTTGACGCAATCAAGACAGAAGAACCTGCGATCTGTTCAACGTTAATATTATCAGCATACCCTGCCAATAAAGGCTTTTTAGTATACGTCAACGACTCGATAAATGGTTTATTATTACGATGCATCACCCAAGTGCTATTTTTAAAGACAGGTAATTCCTGGTTCTCAAAGCCAAAAGACAAAGGATGGCTTAAATCCAAACGCGCATCAAAAATTGCGCCGGCAATCCGCTGTTTTGCCGAAAGGCTATCTTGATCTGCAAAGGTGAGATTTTTGCTGTCAAACTGGGCTCGCATTTCTTTGCTTGAAACCATTTCAGCGTCTAGTAGCTGCTGTTCGATTAGCCACTGCGCACCACGCTTTTGCCCCCAAATCACACCGCCTTTAGCAACCCAACTCAAGAGCTTAGCTTTGCTCTTGTCACTTAAATCTCCATATTTACCATCAGCCAATAAAATGTGGGTATAGCGCGTAAGATCGAGTTTCTCGATATGCTGCTTTTCCACAATCGACGGGGCAAGTTTTAAATGCCTATCCAAATGATACCAAAGCTCACCCGCTTCATATTGACTTACACCCGCACCACCTATGATGAGCACTTCTGGCTTTTGCAGCTGCAGCATCTGTCTTGAACCAAAATCGACGCCACTTTGGGTAAGGCCTGTAGTCACACTATATACTGGAAGTGAAAGCTCTCTGGCGATTGTTTCAAGCTGAGTAAACCAGTCCGCTTGCTGCTGAATACCACTTGCAATCACCAATGTCCCGACCTGAAAGTCATGAGAGCCTGAGGTGGTTGACGCTGAAAATGGTGACATTGCAGCTGCTACTTTCACTCCAGCCTGTAAGAGTCGATTTGCTAATTGTGGCGCCAGGTAATGATGCCACTCTATGGTGTAGGCATAACTTCCTGCAACGGGAGCCAATAGATTTGAGTCAGTGCTCGATTCACCTTGAAGCTTTAAACCCCAGCCACTTTTTACTGCGGCAAAATCTAAATCATAAGCATACGGCATCGTCCAACCTGAAACATCGTAGAACGTGTTGTCCTTAAAATGCGTCTGTGTGCTAAATAGTGCTTTTATCAAGCGATATTGCGGCTGGGCCAGTGGAATGTATAAATCCCCTTGCTGATATTCGGTGTTATCAACTTCTTTGGCTTTTGAGAGGTATTTCACCTCTATCTGATGCTGCTTCAATAAATCCACAAACGCTTGAAAACGGTAGTTATCTTTGCCGCGAGCAACAACGTAACCGTTGATTTCATCTTTACTCGCAAGCTCGTTCACTTGTTGATAAAACTGCTGCTGATAATCAAGTAAAGCGCGTCGATGCGTCGTGCTGGCTTGAAATGTCGAGAGACTCGTCGTGACCTGATTTTTAATCGTTTCAGGAAAACTCAACACGCCATACTGAGTTTCTTGTGCATGCCCTCTACTACTCGCTTGTTCGAATAAAATGCCAACCGCACCATTTACGTCAGGGTACGTAGAACCTTTACCATAATAAAAGTCATCAAAACTCTCTTGAGTAAAATATAACTCCCCTTGCGCATCAAGAGCTTTGGCATGAAACTTACCAATCTCGTTGGTTAGCGCTACGTTTTGTAATGGGGTAATTGGGTGAGTCCTTGATGGGATCCCTGGTTGGAAAAAATACGTACTATTTGGTCCCATTTCATGAAAATCGGTCAGTACGTTAGGTTTCCAACGATGGAACGCTTTGATCCGTGCTTTTGATTCAGGATGCTGTAGTAGTAACCAATCACGATTGAGGTCAAACCAATAATGGTTAGTGCGACTAGAAGGCCAAGACTCATTATGCTCACGATGTGCAGGATCGGTTGATAGAGACATGCTCTTATTGGCATTTGCCCATGTAGCAAAACGTGATAAGCCATCAGGGTTCAAGGCTGGGTCTAACAATATCACCGCATTATCAAGGAGCTGCGTAACAGACTCGCCCTGCGCCGCGGCTAAATAATATGCCATGAGTACCGCGGCATTGCTTCCTGAAGACTCATTACCGTGCACGCTATAGCCCATCCACATCACAACAGGCTGGTCTGAACGGTTTTGGCTACTGCTCAATGAAGCAATATGATCTTGCTGAATACGTGCCAAGTTTTGTTGGTTTTGTGGCGAGCTCGCTTTTAGGAGTAACAAAGGACGTCGCTCATGGCTAAACCCGATTGTTTCGACACTCAACCTTGGGCTTTCACTTGCAAGGGTATGTAGATAATTAACGATTTGATCGTGGCGCAAATGCCACTGCCCAACTTCATATCCAAATGCTTGTTTTGGCGTAGTTATTGTGGGATCAAATTTTACTTCATCGCCAAAATAATAGGCAATGGGCTTGGCCTGCAAGCTAAAGCTCAACAGCACGATAATACAGCTTATTAACCGCATGATAATGTCCTTTAATTCCGATTACTTTTCAAGCTAACAAGCACACCGCCGATTGCCAAATTTTTACGCCGAACACTAGCGACAACACGACGAGGAGAGTATGATACGTATTAACCGAGTAATTTAGTCAAGTATAGAGCGAATTATGATCCATATTTCAGATTCTGCCCAAAGCCATTTCGCGAAACTATTAGCCGATCAGGCTGAAGGCACCAATATTAGGGTTTTCGTGGTTAATCCAGGCACCTCTCAAGCTGAGTGTGGCGTGTCATATTGCCCAGCAGATGCCGTTGAACAAAGCGATATCCGCTTACCGTTTAATGGTTTTGAAGCCATCGTTGATGAAGAAAGTGCACCATTTTTAGAAGAAGCCGATATCGATTTCGTTACCGATAAAATGGGGAGTCAGTTAACGCTTAAGGCACCAAATGCCAAAGCTAAACGATTACGTGACGATGCGAGCCTAGCTGAACGCGTAGAGCACATGCTTGTGACAGAAGTAAATCCACAGTTGGCCAATCATGGTGGTCAAGTTAGCCTAGTAGAAATTACCGCAGATGGTATTGCAGTACTTCAATTCGGCGGTGGTTGTAACGGCTGCTCAATGATTGATGTCACATTGAAAGAGGGCATCGAAAAAGAGATGATCGCTAAGTTTGAAGAAATCAATGGCGTACGTGACATCACAGAGCACGCGCGTGGCGAACACTCTTACTATTAATGAGCAAAACCCTCATTTATCGCTTAGGGTCTCACCCTAAGCGAAGCCTCAAATTTTTCCTTTTTGGCCTTGTTATTGTGTTACTCGCGGGTGCTTTAATCGCACTGGGTTATTATCAAGATCATCGCTTTCAAATCGCAGGTTTAGTGCTTTTATTTCCTGGTTTGTGCTGTGCCTTTTACGGTTATATTGGTATTTTTTCTAATCGCTTTTCTCAAGTGATAGAAGCCAGAGAAAAACGCCGCCAAGCCCTAAAAGATAACGACCCATTTGCTTAACGCAGCTCCATTATTCGAGTAAAGCAGCTTCTCAAGAGAGCCGATGATATTTATATGCCAAAGTCAATCCACGCAACCCCATAAAACAACTCATCGCAAGCCAGAGCGCATGATTACCGAGTGGCAATGCAATCAAAAACGGCAAGAAGAAACCGAATACCGCAGAAACTAACATGCTGTTTCGCATTTCTTTAGCACGAGTAAGCCCCACAAAGATACCGTCAAATAAAAAGCAACTCATGGCAATCAAAGGTAATAGCACCAACCAAGGTAAGTAAGTACCTGCTAACGTTATCACTTCGGGGATATTGGTTAATAAGCTAATGATCCAGCCACCAGCTAGATAAAAAATAGCGCTGTATAAAAGCGCAAATGCAGCCCCCCAAAACAGGCTTACTTTTACCCATAATTGCAATTGCCCCAACGAGCCTTGTCCTTTTGCTCTGCCGACCTTAGCCTCCGCAGCATAAGCAATACCGTCCATCGCAAAGCTGACTAACATCAAAAAATTCAGTAAGACAGCGTTGGCCGCTAGTGTGATCTCACCAAGCCTTGCGCCATAGAAAGTCATGAAACTAAAGCAGAGTTGTAAGATTAAGGAACGAATAAAAATATCACGATTCAAGGTGAGTAAACTGAACCACTGTGCGCGCTTTGGTAGAGTGAATTTCAACGTAATACCGTGACGCTTTGCGACCAATGCGCTCAAAAACAAGGATAAGCCTAATGCCGAATAGTCTGCAATCAGTGAAGCCCAAGCTGCGCCTGCTACTCCCCACTCAAATCCGACAACAAATAAAATGTCCAAAGCTATATTCACTATGTTTGTGAACAACACCAGATAGAATGGCCCTCGCCCGTAATGCATCCCAAGCATAAAGCCCAGCAGCACAAGGTTTAACATTGCTGCAGGCGCACTAAATACACGGATTTGAAAATATAATTTTGCTTGCTCAAATACTTCACTAGAAGCATTTGAAAGCTGAGCAATAACTTGGATCAGCAGAGGAGATAACACAATCAAACTCATGGCGAAGAGCAGCGCAATGAGCATACTGGTATATAGTGAACGTGTTAGCTTGTCATGGTCCTGCTGGCCGCTTGATTGAGCGATCACCCCTGTTGTACTCATTCGCAAAAAACTTGCAAGCCAAAATAGTACCGAAATAGCGCTAGAGCCAAGCGCAATCCCAGCCAAAAAATGCGCATCTCCCATATGACCAATCACCGCTGTATCGACTAATCCTAACAGTGGCACCGTAATATTTGATAGTATCATCGGACCTGCAAGTAGTAAGAGGCTCAGATGTTGCGCTTTATGGCATTTAAGAAATTGATACAACATATTATTTTTGGTTTGGCCCTATTTTCAGCAAATAGTTGGAGTGCGGTTATCTTACAGTATCATCACGTGAGTGAGAAACTCCCAGCGGTCACCAGCGTGAGTGAAGAAACCTTTAAATCTCATCTTAACCACATTAAAGAACATGGTTTTTCAGTGATACCTTTACCACATTTGTTAGATAGCCTGAAGTCGGGTAAGTCTCTACCAGAAAAAACGTTAGCTATCACCTTTGATGATGGCTATGAAAACAATATCACTGCGGCGGCCCCGATCCTGGAATCTTTTGGCTTTCCTTATACTATTTTCGTCAACCCTCAACTTATTGACGAAAAGAAAAGCTATGTCATGACGTGGGATGAACTGAGAGCATTAGCAAAACGCGGGGCTATTATCGCAAATCATAGTGCTAAGCACGATTACCTCCATCTCAAACTAAAAGATGAAACAGCGGCGCAGTGGCGTGCGCGTGTTGAGGGCGATATCACATGGTCACAGCAGCGAATTAAAGAAGAAATTGGCCACGATTACCCCTACCTCGCATACCCGTACGGCGAGTTTAATCATGAATTACAAAAACTAGTAGCAGAGCTTGGACTTATTGGTATTGGGCAACACTCTGGTGCGGTTGGTGTTTCTTCAGATTTTACACGTATCGCTCGCTTTCCCGCATCAGGAAACTACAGCAACTTAGAAACATTAAAAACTAAACTCGAGACCAAAGCGTTCTCTCTACAAAAATTAGATTACCTTGATAGCGTCACGAACAATAAATCCCCAGCAATCACGTTGCATTTTAACAATAAGGATTTTCATCAGAGTCAATTTGCATGCTACGTTTCAGGTGTTGGGCAAGCTGAGCTGACATGGCTATCAGAAACCAGCGTACGTATCCAAACCCCGAAAGCACTATCCATAGGACGGTCACGATATAACTGTACTGCGCCTTCAATCAAAGACACAGGACGATATTATTGGTTTTCACAACCTTGGGTTATTGAAAAATAACAGCTTTGGGTAGGAACAAATTAGCTCTTACCCTTACTTTTTAACCGCGCTCAGCATGGTTTCAGTCACTTTACTCAAAGGTACCAGACTTTGCACTGCACCAAGCTCGTACGCTGCTCTAGGCATTCCCCATACTACACAGCTTAGTTCATCTTGTGCAAACGTCTTGGCACCAGCGACTTTCAAAGCTAGCATTGCTTTTGCTCCATCACTACCCATCCCCGTGAGCATAGCAGCACAAACATGCTTCCCCATTGGCACAAGGGAGTTAAATAACACTTCAACTGAGGGTTTATGACGATTAACAGGCTCAGTATCATCTAATCGGCAGACATATCCGGTTGCAGTGTGTGCCACCTTGAGATGTTTGTCTCCCGGTGCTATGAACACATGACCTGGTAATAAAACATCACCATCTTCCGCTTCTTTGACTGATACCGCACAGGTGCGATCCATTCTTTGCGCGAATGAGGTACTGAAAACTGGTGGGATATGTTGGGTGATAACAACAGGAGGCGCGTGTGTTGGTAATCGCATAAGCACTTCTCTGATCGCTTCAGTTCCTCCAGTTGAGGCGCCTATGGCTAAAATAGTATTACGCGAAAATGTATAGTTACGGCCAATTTCTAATTCGCTTTCCTGTTTTGGTGCTTTAAAAGCCCTCACTCTAGCACCAGCCGCTACTCTAATCTTCTTAACCAGTAAATCGGAATAAGACATTAAGGTATCAGTAACATTGCTGGTGGGCTTAGAAATAAAATCAACTGCACCTAACTCTAGTGCTTCTATCGTGGCGGGTGAGCCCTCTTGGGTCAACGTAGAGATCATCACAACAGGCATAGGCCTTAAACGCATTAAGTTTTTAAGAAAATTAATGCCATTCATTTTTGGCATTTCTATATCCAAAGTTAATACGTCAGGCGAAGTAGATTTAATGAGCTCTCTAGCTTCATAAGGGTCTTCCGCGGTGCCAACGACTTTAATACCATCCGCCTGACCTAGTATTTCTTTTAACAACCCACGAATTAACGGCGAGTCGTCAACAATCAGAACTTTGATCATATTTCACACCTAAAATAGCTCAATATCCGTTTTATTGTCTTGAGCCTCAATGTCATGTAAGTAACGCACTTCACGTTGTTCAATTGTGTTATTGTGCATGGTTCGTAACTTTTTCACTTGCGCTTTGCCACTTTGAGGATGAAAGATAACTTTTCTTGGCCAGGGGCCACCTACATCCTGTGAAATTAAATTCAAACTTTCCTCTTCCACATAGGCTTGAGCAAACCTGATGTTCCCTTCCCCAATATCAGTCATTGCGCTAATAATTTTTCCACCGCCAAAAAGTTTGATTTTTAAATTGCTTCTAGACGCCCCATTTTTGAGTACTTCATTTATCAGATACTCCATCGCCCAGTTACCATAACGACAATTTAGGTCATCCGCATGCACTTCTCGTAGCGCTTTCGCTCCGGGTAACATAAAGTGATTCATACCACCTATCCCCAATTTCTCGTCATATACGCAAGCTGCAATACAAGACCCTAATACCGTCGAAATCAATTCGTCCTGCTTAGATACATAAAATTCCCCAGGTAATACTTTTGCAACGACTTTAGAACGTCCTGAATCCCAAAAGCGTTTTACATGTTCGAATCCTCTGAGAACAGGTCTAAACTCTCTCATTCAACTGGCCTTTTTGATAAATGGTTTTACCTAGGTTTTTAAATTCCAGATGCTCTTTTCCCATCGTCTCGGAGTGCCCGATAAGTAAGTAACCATTGGGAACTAACATGTCATGATATTGCTCAAACAACTTATCTTTGGTTTCTTTATCAAAATAAATCAAAACATTACGACAGAAAATAACATCAAAGGGTCCTTTCATTGGCCATGGCTCTAGAAGATTAAGTCGTTTAAAATGGATGAAAGATTGCAATTTAGGCTTCACTTTATACATTGCTCCATCTGCACTTCTAAGAAACCATTTTTTGAGCTTATCTTCATCTAAACCCGTGACGTTATTTGCCGTATATTCTCCGAGACTCGCTTTGCCCAAGACGTTGGAATCTAGATCTGTTGCTAGCACTTTGACGTCCCAACCACTTGGAAAAGCATTCGCAATGGTCATCGCGATACTATAAGGCTCTTCACCTGTAGAGCATCCAGCAGACCAGATTCGGACTCTTCTGTCGTGTTTGTGCCTAGCAATAATTTCAGGAACTATTCTTTTCGTTAAGAACTCGAAGTGATGATTTTCTCGAAAGAAAGAAGTTAAGTTAGTTGTTATTGCATTAATAAAATGGCTAAACTCAACATCTTGATTTTCTTCCAAAAAAGACAAATACGCCTCAAATGATTTTAGCCCGTTGGCTCTTATGCGCCTTGCTAACCTTGAGTAAACCATTTCCCTTTTATGCGGCCCGAGTACTATGCCGCATGTGTCATAGACCCGAGCCGAAATTTCGGAAAAATCCTTATCGGTCAACAGAAACTCTCGCATCGTCGTATTCCTTCAGCCAACCCCACTAAGGAATTGGTCTATTACCAAACCCTAAAACTCTTCCCACTCTTCCGAGTCATCAGCAAACTGATTACTTCTCGTGTTTTGCTGCGAGGGCTTATTGGAGTTCATTGTCCGTTTTGGTAATTGCTTTTCTGGCGCTTTATAGTTCTTCGGTGACTCAGATATTTCTAAGCTACGGTGTGAAGATTCATCAAGAGTGAAGAAGTTTAATAATCTTCTCATATCATTTGCTTGCTCAGCCATCGACTCCCCTGCGGCTGACGCTTCTTCAACTAAGGCAGCATTTTGCTGCGTCATTTCATCCATTTGTGACACTGCTTTATTAACCTGCTCAATACCTGAACTCTGCTCAATCGACGCTTCAGCAATGTCAGAAATCATGTTTGTCACCCGCTTAACAGACTCAACTATTTCTTTTAGTGTTTCACCTGACTCATTAACCAGTAACGTACCATCTTCAACCTTACTTACACTGTCTCTGATCAGGTCCTTAATTTCTTTAGCTGCTGCGGCAGAGCGCTGAGCTAGATTACGAACTTCACCAGCAACCACAGCAAATCCTCTACCTTGCTCTCCAGCCCGAGCTGCTTCAACGGCTGCATTTAATGCCAATAGGTTTGTCTGGAAAGCAATTTCATCAATAACACCTATAATGTCAGCAATTTTCTTACTTGAATCATTAATTTCAGACATGCTTTCAACTGCGCGTGTGACTACTTCACCGCCTTTGGTCGCCTTGTCACAAGTATCTTCAGCCAACTCATTAGCTACTTTCGCGTTATCTGCATTTTGTCTAACTGTGCTCGTCATTTCTTCCATGCTAGAAGCAGTTTCCTCTAGCGAGGAAGCTTGCTCCTCGGTCCGCTGACTCAAATCTGCGTTTCCTTGAGATATTTCATCTGCACCACTGGCAACTAGATTTGCAGATGTACGTATGCGACCAAGCATTTCGGTTAACTTCTCAGCAGTGGTGTTTGCGTCTTTTTTGAGCTTTTCATAAGCCCCGCGATAATCGCCTTCAATACGCCTAGTCAAATTACCAGTCGCCAATGCGTCTAACATATCCCCCATGTCTGTAACAGTCTCATCGACAGTAGACACTAAACTATTTAACCCTTTGGTTAGTCTTAAATAGAAGCCATCTTTCCCATCTTCTGATAAACGAACACTAAGGTTACCAGCGTTAGCCGACTGAACGAGGCCATTCACCTCTTTCTCAATCGTAACTTCTTTGGTTCTATCTTCCCATTCGACAACGGTGCCCACGCGTTCATTATTGCCGTCAAATATCGGATTGGCGACTAGACCAAAGGTTCTTCCGCCGACAACGATTTCCGTTTTATACTCAGTTTCGAGCCGAGAAAGCATACTGCGTTGATGACTTGGGTTGCGGTGGAATACATCAATATTCGCCCCCATAAGATGGTTACTGTCAAAATTAGGCAGGTCACGCCTTAGGTCGCTCTCAGCATTTCTCATCATATCTTTCACTGCGCGATTCAAGTAAACGATCTCAAACTGCTCATTTGCTATCATCGTATTCGTTGAAACGTTGTCTAATGCTCTTCGGACGCGTAAGTTTTCAGCTGCGGCAGTTTTCTCTTCTTCTTCACGAACTAAACGCTCTGTTTTGTCGTCCCACTCTACAACGGTACCAATCCGCTTTTTCTCTTCATCAAACACCGGAGTCGCAATTAAACCAAAGGTGAAGCCAGCAACTTTGATATCTGTACTGTATACATCACTCAGTTTCTCAAGCAGATTTCTTTGATGGCTAGGGTTCGCATGAAACACATCAATACATTGCCCTACAAGCGTATCCACATCAAAGTTCGGTAATGATTTTCTAAGCTGCGTTTGATTGTCTCTCAACATTCGCACAACCGAATCATTAACATAAATAATATTCAATCCTTCGTCCGCTAGCATTACGTTTGCCTGACAAACGTCCAGCGCGCTCGATATACGAGCATTGTGACTCGCCAAGTCCGCCTGCTTTTTCTCTAGCGCTAATTCTCTTGTAAGGTCTTTCCACTCAACTAAAGTCGCGATCCTTTGCCCTTCATCATCGAAAACAGGCGTGGCAATAAGATCAAAGGTCAAACCTGCCACTTTGATTTGTGTGACATATGGACGGGTCAAATTAGCTAGGATGCCTCTCTGATGGCTGGGGTTTTTATGAAATGTATCAATGTTTGCACCAATCAAACTATCGACATTAAAGCCTGGCAATTCTTGCTGTAACTTAGCCTGATTTTTACGCAGCATACTGGTTACGGAATCGTTCAAATACACAATATTGAGAGAAGCATCTGCAAGCATAACATTGGCCTGACAGACCTTTAAAGCTAGCAACAAACTATGGCTATGATCTTGACTATCTACTGCGTCACCATTTAATAAATTAGCAACCGCTTTGTATAAGGATGATTGACGTGACGCATTACTTGCATTGAGTAAGCTAGCATCTTTACTCTCTATCGCGGGAACAATTTCCTCAACATCTTGCAACTTAGAAAGCAGAATATTTGCGCTTTGCTTAAGTAGTAAAATTGCCAGCACCACACTGACAGCTGCTATAACCATCGCCACATAGGCCTGTGTAGACATATTAATATTCAACATTTGAACACTAATTGCCAAGCCCACAAATATTATGGCACCCGCAATCAGAACCCTATTGTTGAGTTGACTTGCTAATGCTTGATCGCTCATGTTATCCCCCGACAACCAATTGCTCATTCTGCTTGACTTCAAGATCTAATATCTTCTTCAAATTTAAAAGTACGACCATTTTTTCACCAACATTTACAAGTCCTTGTACAAATTGACTATTTTCCGAGTCTTGAAAATCTGGAACATCCTTCGCTGTTTCTTCGTTGATGCTGTATACGTCAGAAACAGCATCAACAACTAACCCCATAATTTTTGTTGCCTCTTTTATTACAACGGAGACAACGATAACCACGGTTAGAGCTCCATATTCGATTTGCGGTAAGCCGAATCGAATCCTTAAATCTATGATTGGTACTATCGTGCCACGTAAATTAATCGCACCGTTCACATACTTAGGAGCATTTGGAATTGCAGTGACTTCTTCCCACCCTCTGATTTCCTGTACGGCCAGAATATCCATGCCATACTCTTCGCCCGCCATCATAAAGGTGAGAAATTGTGTATCGTCATCTCTGTCTGCAAGCATGACTTGTTCATTAATCGAGGCTTTTTCAGTGATCATGACACCACCTCATCTAACTCTTGTTCTACTAATAACTCTTGAGTTCCTGGACGCTTTAAGCCGCTCAGTTTGATAAGACCACTAATATCGACAATTAAAGAGACTCTGCCATCACCTAAAATTGTCGCCCCTGAGATCCCATTTACTTTCTGATAATTCGCTTCGAGACTTTTAATAACGACCTGTTGTTGCGCCAGTAAATCATCAACCAACAACCCCACTTTGTGATTATCACTCTCAACAACCACTAACAGTGTTTTATCCAACTCTTCTATTGCACCACCATGATTAAATAATTGATATAGCCTTAGTATTGGTATGTATTCATCTCGTAACCGTAGCACCTCTAAGCCATTACCTACTTTGCTCACTTTTTTAATATCTATTTGTAAAGACTCAACAATAGAAATAAGTGGAATGATGTAGGTATGCTTTGCAACTTTAACCAGTTGACCATCAAGAATGGCCAGCGTTAATGGCAATCTAATTGTAAACGTTGAGCCAACCCCTTTTGCTGAAGTTACTTCAACGCTGCCGTTTAATGCTTGAATATTTCTTCGAACAACGTCCATACCCACGCCGCGACCAGAGATATCACTCACTTCATCGGCTGTTGAAAACCCAGGCCTAAAAATAAGTTCATTAACCTCTTCAATAGTCAGCTCATCAGTTGCTTGAATTAGGCCATTGGCAATCGCTTTACTTTTTATTTTTTCGGTATTCAAGCCTCTGCCGTCATCCATGATTTCAATCACAATATTTCCACCTTGGTGGAAAGCATTCAGTGTCACCGTACCCACAGGATCTTTTCCGGCTTTTATTCTGTCTTCCGGTGTTTCTAAGCCGTGATCCAAAGAATTTCTTACTAAATGCACCATAGGATCGGAAATTTTTTCCATCACGGTTTTATCTAATTCTGTTTGCTCTCCTAGCAGTTTTAGCTCAACCTGTTTGTTCAACTTCTGTGATGTGTCTCTTACTAAACGAGGAAATCGGCTGAAGACAAAACTAATAGGTAACATCCTGATCCGCATTACATTTTCTTGTAAATCTCGCGTATTATGGGCTAATTGAGCGAGGCCTTCTTGCATCGCAGCAAGCGTATTTTCGGTCGGTTCTTGCTCGCCTAATTGAGTCAACATAGCTTGGGTAATAACCAACTCCCCTACCATATTGATAAGCGAATCAACTTTATCAATCCCAACACGGATCGAAGTCGATTCTGCTGATTTCTTGCTAGCCTCAGGCTTAGCCTTTGTCGCTGAGGATGTTTTTGGTACATCAATATTTTGAGTGTCGTTGCTCGACGCTTCTTTCTTCTCACTCTCTGGTTCTGGCGTTGTGGAGACACTCACATCATCTTCAAATAAACCACCACATAAGGTAATAGAAATTTCAGCATCATCCTCAACCCACTCAAATACTTCTTTAATCGCCGACTCTGGATGACTGGTTGTTAAGTATAACCGCCAACTGAGGTAGCAATCCTCTGGATTGAAGTCATCAATTTCAGGTATTGCATCACAAAACGCATGAGTTTCTAAATCCCCCAATTCTGATAGCTCACTTAACATATAGAGCGGTTCGTTACCGGTTTTAAACAAGTGGGGGAGCGGTTTAAAGTCTATTTGATAGGTTTGAGATTCTTGCCCTTGAGGTATGCTATCGGCAGTATCTGAGCTAACACTCTCTTTACCACCTAAAATCTCTTCAAATTTAACTTTCAACTCATTCGCATTGGAGAGATCTGGCTCTTCTTCGGCTTGTAATGCGGTTAGTAAGGCCCTTAAACAATCAACGGATTGGAGCAGCAAATTGACATGTTCAGCGGTCAACTGTCGACGCCCATCCCTGATTTGATCGAGTAAGGTTTCCAACACATGCGTGAAATTAGCGACAGAAGTAAAACCAAATGTTCCACTGCCACCTTTGATGCTGTGTGCTGCGCGAAATATAGTATTGATCGTTTCTGAGTCTTCATGGCCTGGCTGTAAATTCAGCAGCTCAGCTTCCATTATGTCTAGGCCTTCAAAGCTTTCTTCAAAAAAGACATCAAAAAATTGGCTTAAATCAATACTCATATCGACGCCTCTCTGTATCTATCTTATGACTTTTTTCAATACCGCTAGTAGTTGTTCAGGGTTGAATGGCTTCACTATCCAACCAGTTGCTCCCGCCGCTTTACCTTCTGTTTTTTTATCTAACCCCGACTCGGTGGTCAGCATTAGTAAAGGGGTGAACTTATAGTTGGGTAGGCTACGCAGCTCTTTAATAAGTGTGATCCCATCCATTACAGGCATGTTTACATCAGAGATCACGGCATCGAACCCTTGTTGCTTGGCAATAGATAGCGCTTCACTGCCATCTTTGGCTTCCGTAACATCAAAACCTGCTTTTTTCAAAGTAAAGCCAACCATTTGGCGCATTGACGCCGAATCATCCACAGCTAAAATCTTTTTCATATTCACCTCTTAATTTTCAATACTATGGAATAAATAATGGGTTAATCCCAACTCATTGACAGCCTGCGCTAAAGCGTCACTTTCACCATGCCATACAATTTTATGTTCTAACGAGAGCAAGTGTTTCTGTACGGCACAGAGCAGTTGTATAGATGCTGTATCGGCTCTTTGCACTTCACTAATATCAATCGTGATGTCTGATGTTTCCATAGAGTCTTGGAAAATCTGATGGTACAGGCTTTCCACATGGTTAATCGCCATTTCAGGTGGAAGTTTCAACATGAGCTGAAGACTATCCTTGTAAAAATGAGTAATAAAATTAGCTTAGACCGTGATGGTAAAAATGCCACAAAGATTGATTAAAAATCCGCAAATAATTAAAGCGTTAGAGGTAAGATAGTGCAGCGACACTAGGGTCGACCAGTGTCGCTATAAGACTAATTGATGATCTTCTCAAGGTCAGCAAGAAGTAGTTTGTCATCGATTGTAGGGACAGCTCCCACTGTATGTGTAGGTTTGAAAATAGCCTCAAGTTGACCTTTTGGGTTAATTAATGCTACAGACGCACTATGATCAACATAATACTCTTCTGTCTGTTCCTGATTTATTGCGTATATTAAACCGAGATCTCTCACAAACGGAAATAAAGCAGAATGCTCGGCAGATACCGCTTTAAAATCAGGATCAAAGTGCTTGATGTAGGCCAAACGCTTTTCTTCAGTATCTCGGTTGGGATCGACCGATACAAACCATACTTGTAAGTCACCTTTATTTTTTACAGATTGATATACGTGAGTTAATTTCAACAGCGTCATCGGACACACGTCGGGACAACTCGTGTAGCCCAAAAATAGCAAACTCCATTTATCGGTAAAGTCTTGGTTTGAGACTATCGCACCGTGTTGATCCCTTAATTCAAACGCTTTAACGTCCTTAGGCTTTGGGTACCAAACCACTTTTTCCGACACATCTGGTGCAGGCCCACAACCAAACAAAGTTAACATAGAGATAATTAACAGAAATTTTTTCATATAAATGCTTTATCCACAAAAAGTGCAATGAACACTATCAAAAGATGCCAGATAGAGAAATAAAATACCCTCATAGCATACTCTAAACTATTTGTTCTCATAAGCTTTGTCGCTTTGTAAATAAAAGCGACATTTGCCATACCAGAGACCAACAAGTAGATCCAACCAGACATTCCCACTAGATAAGGTAGCAAACAGACTAAAGTCAAAATGATGGTATAAAATAGCACACAGAGTTTTGTAAATTCGTTTCCATGCGTTACTGGTAACATGGGGACTTCGGCTTTTTCGTAGTCTCGTTTACGAGCAATAGCTAATGCCCAAAAGTGGGGAGGTGTCCAAGCAAAAATGATCATTACTAACAACCAAGGCTCTGCACCAAGCTGACCAGTCTCACTGACCCAACCTAACAGGGGTGGCATTGCTCCTGCTAACCCCCCAATTACTATGTTTTGAGGTGTTGCGCGTTTTAACAATAACGTATAAATCACGGCATAACCGAATAGCGCGGCTAAGGTAAGTAGCGCACATAACTGATTGGCGAAAATAGTTAATAGAGCATACCCAGAAATTGCGAGGCCTATCGCAAAGATTAAAGCTGATGATACAGAAACAGAGTCTGTCGCTAACGGTCGGTTTCGTGTTCGCGCCATCTTTTTATCTATTTCTCTATCCACGATATGATTTACAGCTGCTGCACTACTCGAAAGCAAACCAATGCCAAACAAACTCATTAATTGTGCCAATAATGTTTTATCACTTTGTGGTGCTAACATCATCCCGACCCAAGCAGTAATAACCAACATACATACTACTTTAAACTTACACATGCCAAAGTAGGCTTTGAATAAAGTAGTTGCTTTTTGAAGCTCTGAAAAACTAGTTAATTGAAGCATGTTTTACTCCTACTTTTTGCGCCAAGCTGATAAAGAAACACAATTTCACCATTGCTAATAACACCATTGCTGCCATGAAGTTATGGAATAAGGTCAACAACAGAGGAAATTGGAAGTGTACGATTGCCCCCCCCACCAAAACTTGTATAGAAACTAAAGCTAAAACGACAAGCGCTGAATGTCGGAGTAAGTGGTTTTGACCAGCTCTAAGGAGTGGCCAACATGCAGCAAGTAGCGTTAAAACGGTAACAACTGCCCAAACCCGATGGATAAAGTGAATAGATACTCTAGATTCAAACGGTAACACTCCAAACTCGTAGGTCGCTGAAGCTTCAGGAAGCGTAAATAAGCTCTGCCAAGAGAAAAGCTGAAGGTTGTCACATAGTGGCAGCCCTGTACAATGTGGAGCAGCATAATTGGCTGCAAGCCACCCACCAAGCGCAATTTGTATAATCAACACACCAAGAGCCACATAACATAAACGACAGGTAAGGCTGGTTACACTAGCTGTAATAGTGGTGTATTTCAGCCTTAAAACCAATAACACCAGCAATGCAAGAATACTAAACCCACCTAGTAAATGACCCATCACAATGACTGGCTGTAAATTCATCGTCACGGTCCACATCCCAAGTGCCCCTTGAAATAACACAAGCAATAGCAGTAGATAGTAGTGACGGTTAGGGCTTTCTGTATTTTGCTTTTTGAACAGCCTTATGCATGCAAGTGCCAAAATAAGTAACCCGAGGAAGCTGGCAAAATAGCGATGGATCATTTCAATCCAAGCTTTTTCTGCTTCCACTTCTAAATGTGGAAAATTGTCTTTAGCCGCAGATAGTTCATGAGTCTCATTTGGTACTGTTAAAAAGCCGTAACACCCAGGCCAATCTGGACACCCAAGTCCCGCGTCACTTAAACGTGTGAAGGCGCCAAGTGTCACTACAGTTATTGCGACGAAACAGGCAAATATTGCGATTTTTATTTTTACCTTGGACATATTTACCTCCTAACTTGAACGAGAGTAATTCAATAATTTCTTCAAATCACTCAGTAGCCCTTTTTGCACATTTCGCATTTCTTCTAAGCTTGCTACTGGTGCATACTTGAGTACAAATAACCCTGTTTTATCAACCAAATAGAGATAATTTTCGTCTAACTGGTTGAGGTATATCGGCAAAGAAGTAGCGTACTCAATACCTTTTTCATTTCGCTCTTGTAATACCACAAGCGATACTTTCTGCTGGTTTTTCCCCAGCGCTAAATACAAATTAGGTAAGCTATCTAGTAGTAAAGAACATTGCTTATTACACTGTTTTGGTCGCTGGTAAACGATACTCCACTCAGTATCTAAAACCAGCTCTGATTGGCGAACCTCCTGACTTAAAAATTCACCGTGATTAGTCGTGCTATGTGGTATCCAGCCTACCTTCAGGGCAACAAATGCCAACAGTAAGGGGAATACGAACAGCCCTATAAACCATGCCGCACTTTTAGACATTTTTATTCTCCTTTTTTGAAAGTTTCCAGCCAATTACTACCGCAGCCAAGGCAATAAGCAACCACTGTAAAGCATAAGCTTCATGTTTTTGCGGTGACATTACTACCGGTTGATAATGGGGCTCAGTCCCGGCAAATCTGTTTTTAGTCATGTAGGCAATTAGAGGTAAAAGAGGTTTACCTGACTCCGCAGATAAGTAATCAACATCAATATATTGGATCACAGATTGTTTTGTTGCCTCCTCTGCCGCAGACTTAGCTAAGGTGAACCGCTTACTAGCACTAGATTTGATATAGACAGGTAGAGAAACGGTACCACTTGGAAGAGAAAAAACGGTAGGCACGCGACTAGCTTGCTGTGGCACAAAACCCAAATTCACAGCTAGATACTCATCAGTTTCGGAAATTTTAATAATGCCAATTACATCAAAACCGACTCGGCCTTTCACGACTTGATTATCTAAATACCAAACCGCATCGCCTACAAAATTCCCTGTAATCGACACTTCAGCATTAACATATTGCGTTAGCGGCTGGGGTGTTACTTGCTGCTCATTAGCTACGCCTAGCGATTTTTCAATCTCAACTTTATGCTGCAACACATGTTTTTGCTGTGCTCTTTGCCACTGCCAATAAGAGAGCGAGCCACATAAAAGAACAACTATTAATGCTGCCAATATGGGGGGTTTTGATCTACCTTTAAAAAGTGCACCTAAATCCATCGGACACCCCTTATGATTAAAATTATTATTGTTGTACTGCTACTACTCGTTTTTCTAAATCTATTTAGAGCTATGCTAGTCATGCTCAAGTCAGAGCAACAAGAGTCGATGGCGAGGCTATTGCAACAAAGAGTTTATGCATCAATAGCTGTCGTACTTCTAATCTGTCTTGCTGCTCAATTTGGCTTTATAAAACTACACTCTTCACCCGTTGTTACAACACATAAACAAATACAAACAGGCACAACCAAACAACATCAACAAAATGCCAATACCAAGCCCCAGCTTGAAAAGCAAAGTGGTTCTTAGCGGTAAAGTGGCCCTTCAACACCCTGATCCATATAACGAAAAGAATAATCGCGCCAAGAGTGACATGAAAGCCATGAAATCCTGTCAGTAAAAAGAATGTATTACCGTAAACCCCCGACTGGAGAGTTAACCCCAGATCTTGGTAAGCGTGAATATACTCTTCCACTTGCAAGGTTAAGAATGCGACGCCAAGTAGTACTGTTAATCCCAAGAACGCCTTTACTTTCGCCCGTTGCTCTTTTTCTAAAGCTACATGAGCAAAGCTAAGGGTGACTGATGATGCTAATAGAATAATCGTATTGATCAGTGGAAGTCCCTGCCAACCCATAGCTTGAGTGACAGTTCCATCTGGAGTTGTGAGCAATGGCCATACAGCTTCAAATTGAGGCCATAAAACCTCATTGGTACTGGCATTATTACTTGCACCGCCTAACCACGGCACAGCTATCATTCGTGCATAGAAAAGTGCACCAAAAAAAGCAGCAAAAAACATAACCTCGGAAAAGATAAACCATCCCATTCCTTGCTTGAACGAACGATCCATTTGGGCAGAATATAACCCATTTTGAGATTCTTGGATCACATTCCTGAACCAACCAAAAATCATATAGATCAGCACAGCAATACCCACGAGCAGTAGCATTACTCCACTATTACTGGTTGATTTAAGTTGAATAATCGTTAAGCCAGCGCCAACAGCGATAAAGAAAAGTGCAAAAGCCCCGACGATTGGCCATGGACTTTGCTCAGGCACGTAATATTTTTCTTGTTCATGGTTCATATTTGAACTCCTCTCGAGCAACTAGCATATTCAGTCCATCACTGTCTTGTTTGCTAACTCGCTCTGTAATATCAAACAACGTATATGAAAGCGTGAGTTCCTCAACATCACTTGGTAGCTCCGTATCTACATAAAACCTCAAGACAAACTCAACTTCTTCTTTGCCTTTCATTGATTGCTGATCAAAACAAAAGCAGGCCATTTTGTGTAAATACTTTGCAGCTTTCCCCGGGGACACTGAAGGGATCGCTTGCAACACACGCTCACTATCACTCAAGTTTTTTGCAATAAATTTGACATCGGTTAGCTTACCGGGTTGAACACTAACCGAATGTTCGACTGCATCGACCTTAAATGGCGCCTGGCTTTGACTATGCGTTGTGAAGCTCACATCTACTTGTCGACTTTGTGCAATTGACTCGCTCTGCTTTGCGATTTCCATGGATGGCTTACCATTTAGGCCTGTGACATCACAAAAAACGTCATATAGAGGAACCAGTGCAAAGGCAAAAGCAAACATACCTAGCGTCAACAAGATAAGCTTCTTAAGCAGGCGGCCATGTTGCATTACTTAATCTCCGGTGGCGTTGAAAAGGTATGATAAGGAGCCGGAGATGGTACTTGCCACTCTAATCCCTCTGCCCCATCCCATACTTTCCCAGAGGCCTGCTCTCCACCTTTTATACATTTATAAACCACTGCAACAAACAACAGTTGAGAAAGACCGAATGCAAACCCTCCGATACTAATGATCGCGTTGAAATCAGCGAACTGTAGAGCATAGTCAGGGATCCGCCTTGGCATGCCAGCAAGACCAACAAAGTGCATTGGGAAGAACAATACGTTCACACTAACCAAGGAGAGCCAAAAGTGAAATTTAGCCAATTTGATATCAAACATGTGCCCCGTCCACTTTGGTAACCAATAATATGCGGCGGCCATTATTGAGAACACAGCTCCCGTAACTAACACGTAATGGAAATGCGCGACAACGAAGTAAGTATCGTGATATTGGAAATCGGCGGGAGTAATCGCTAACATCAAACCGGAAAATCCACCAATTGTGAAAAGTACGATGAATGCAATAGCAAAAAGCATAGGCACCTCAAAACTAATAGCACCTCGCCACATTGTAGCTACCCAATTAAAAACCTTAACGCCAGTAGGCACTGAAATGAGCATAGTTGCATACATAAAAAACAACTCACCAGCTAAAGGCATACCCGTTGTAAACATATGATGAGCCCAAACGACGAACGACAGCAGTGCAATTGAAGCGGTTGCATAAACCATTGATGCATAGCCAAACAGTTTCTTTCTTGAAAATGTCGGTACTATCGTAGAGATTATGCCGAAGGCAGGTAATATCATGATGTACACTTCAGGATGACCAAAAAACCAGAATATATGCTGGAACATAACAGGATCACCACCACCTGCTGCATCAAAAAAGCTCGTTCCAAAGAACTTGTCTGTCAGCACCATAGTTACGGCGCCAGCAAGTACCGGCATAACAGCTATCAGAAGAAATGCAGTTATCAACCAGGTCCAGACAAATAAAGGCAACTTCATCCATGTCATACCTGGAGCTCTAAGATTGACGATGGTCACGATAACGTTGATAGCACCCATAATAGAGCTAATGCCCATTATATGAACAGCAAAAACAAAAAACGCAGTATTGTCATTGCTGTACGTTGTAGATAGTGGCGCATAAAAAGTCCAACCGAAAGCAGGCCCGCCGCCTTCCAAAAATAATGACATCAGTAAAATTGCAAATGCAAAAGGTAGTATCCAAAAACTCCAGTTATTCATTCTCGGTAACGCCATATCAGGAGCACCAATCATCATTGGGATCATCCAGTTGGCAAGACCTGTAAATGCGGGCATTACTGCGCCAAATACCATTATTAGTCCATGCACTGTCGTCATTTGATTAAAAAAATGCGGATCTACAAGCTGTAACCCAGGTTGGAAAAGCTCGGCTCGGATCACCATCGCCATAGCACCGCCAATTAAAAACATGGTTAGTGAGAACAATAAATACAGTGTTCCAATGTCTTTATGATTGGTAGTAAACAGCCAGCGCTTTAAGCCTTTGGGAGCTGTATGGTGTGAATGTTCGTCTACGATGGCACTCATTACTTACCCTCCTCTAGTGCATCTATCTCACGCTGTATTTGGCTTGGCTGAATAACATCGCCAGTGTCATTACCCCAGCTATTTCTTTTATAGGTGATCACCCCCGCGATCTGCTTAATTGTTAATTGCTTTGCGAAAGATTGCATCGCAGTTCCTGGGCGACCTAAAAGTAGAATATCTATATGAGCTTTAATATCTCCAGTGACGACTTTACTTCCTTTCATTGCAGGGAAGACTCCTGGTAGCCCAAGCCCAGTTGGTTGATGGCAAGCTGCGCAATAAGCCATGTAAGTTTGTTCCCCAACCTCCATTAACTCTTCTTTCGAAAGAGTTTGTTGCGCAACTGCCTGTGACTCCGCCTCTGCTTTTGCTTTTTCAGCTTTAGCATCGTTAAGCCAACTATCAAATTTATCAGGACTTACGGCCTCGACGACGATTGGCATAAAGCCATGATCTTTGCCACATAATTCAGCACATTGGCCTCTATAAATTCCCTCATCGTTTACCTTTGCCCATGCCTCATTTATAAATCCCGGATTGGCATCCTTCTTCACCGCAAAATCAGGCACCCACCAAGAATGGATGACATCATCCGAGGTCATCAAAAAGCGGACTTTCCTATCTGTAGGAATAACTAAATGCTTATCAACTTCAAGCAGGTAATTTTCATTTTTTTCTTTAAGATCACTAATTTCATCTTTCGAAGTAGAGAGCAAAGAATAGAACTCAACATCATGCCCCATATACTCATAGTGCCATTTCCACTGAGAGCCTGTGACCTTAATGGTCAGATCAGCTTTACTCGTGTCTTCCATAGCAATAAGCGTTTTTGTGGCTGGTATTGCCATACCAATGAGTATCAGGAAGGGAATTGCAGTCCAAAGTATTTCCACTTTGGTGCTTTCATGAAATTGCGCCGCAACAACGCCTTTTGACTTTCTGTGTTTTATAAGCGCCCAAAACATAATCCCAAATACAATCACTCCAATGACACAACATATTAGAAATATGGTCATGTGAAGCTCATACACTTGATGACTAATGTCTGTAACACCTTGCCTCATATTGTAAGCGCTGTTAGCAAGTGAGGGCATGGCGATTAGCACCGCGATGAATGCTACAACTAATCGACAAATTTTCATTTGACGTCTCCTTCAAGACAACTCGTGGTTGTCTCTTGTTATTATTGGATGACTGTCATATTGTCTATTTGTACATAGACTTACTGCACGACTATTAACCAATTAGTCAAAAAACAAACAAATTGCAAGATTTTCGAGAAGACCGACTTTAGAATCAAAACTGGGGACTATAGGGAGTAAAACGAAGAATGATGAAAAATAGTGTATAAAGATCAGAAAACTAAAAATATTACTAAATGATTAAAGTCACTATAATTATCTAACTTTCACACAGTTAGAAAAGTTAATTATTACTTTCTAAACAAAATATAGTTAAAGCAAGCGCAACTTTATATTTAACGCTACGCTCGCTCTCATAAACTACATCCAGTCTGCACTTCGGATAACACCGACAGCTAACCCTTCAATGGAGAAATTTTGATGTTCTAGATCTACTTCAATCGCTTTAAATTCTTCATTCTCAGCATGTAAAAAAACTTTCTTTCCTTTCTTTTCAAGACGTTTAACAGTCACATCTTCTTCTACACGAGCAACTATCACTTGCCCATTTTCTGCCACTTGAGTTCTGTGAACAGCCAATAGGTCACCATCTATAATACCAATATCCTTCATGCTCATACCATTAACTCTCAAAAGGTAATCAGCATTAGGTTTAAAAAAACTAGCATCTACATTACAGTGGCTTTCTACATGTTGCTCTGCCAAAATAGGCTCACCAGCAGCAACACGACCAATAATAGGCAAACCAAGTTGTTCTGATTCATCCTCTACAAGTCGAATCCCTCGGCTTGCGCCTGGGACCATTTCGATAACTCCCTTTTTCGCAAGCGCTTTCAGGTGCTCTTCCGCTGCATTTGCACTCTTAAAACCCAAAGCATCAGCTATTTCAGCACGAGTTGGAGGCATGCCTGTATCTTTTATGAATACTTTTATTAATTCAAAGATTTGTTCTTGTCGTTTTGTTAGAGGACGCATTAACTGGTATTCCATACAGTGGTTTATTTACTGTAAGTATATACAGCTCAAAAAAAAATCGCAAATGTTTCTTTCTTCGCCATATTTTAAGTGTATTTATTGATAGCATTAATTAGATCAGCATTAAACAAGAATCGAAGTCTGTGCTTCAGAGCATAACCTACGACTCTACGAAATAAGGATTATTAAGATTTAGGGCTGATAAATCACCTCCTACCATTTTGCACTGTGCTGATACTGTGGTGGGAGCGCATTTACTTAGGTTTAGAAAATCTGGCGAGGCTTTTTATATCTCAAATTTCTATACCTCAAATAGCAAAAAACCCGTCGCATTGCTACAACGGGTTTTGATGTACATGGGTGTTCCACATTATTTTTGAGCCGAAACTTTCATTGCAAGCCATCGGCGGGTGAACCACCTCCCACCATGTTGCACTGTGCCTATACTGTGGTAGGAGCGAGTTTACCTCGCGAGGTTTTTTCGGAATTTCATTGCAACCCCTCGGCGGGTAAACCGCCTCTTAGCATGTTGCACTGTGCTGATACTGTGGTGGGAGCGAGTTCACCTCGCGATGTGTTGATTGGCTTGTGAGGCTTTCTATATCCCGAAATTATAACCCCCAAACAACAAAAAACCCGTTGCATCTCTGCAACGGGTTTTGATGTACATGGATGTTCGAATGTCGATGAAGTTCATGGATGAACGCTTTTCATCAACCTCTTATTTGGCCCTGGCTCGCTACGAAGTAGGATGT
>NZ_JAKGBF010000023.1:0-60852 GCF_021530695.1 Pseudoalteromonas sp. OF5H-5 | reverse complement strand
GGCTCTGTTCATTAAACTGCTTAAATTGTGCCTCTACATTTTTAATATTGGCGTCTAACTTTTGCATTTCTTCATAAACGTCTCTGAGGAGTAGATTTAAAGCTCCATGTAAATTACGGTTGAGCAGATCAGCAATGGTTGCACGAAAAGACTTTAAGCTCTTCTTGATGACGATGCCAAATTCAAGTAACAAACCACATGTTTGGTTGATGCAGGCGGTTCGATTATGTATGAGCCGTTCCCGATAGCGATGTAGTGCTAGGATTGCTTGCTGATGCTCTGTTTTTACAGGAACAAAGCGAATGTTAGGTCGAAGGCTCGCTTCATAAATCGCCATACAATCATTTTTATCGTTTTTATTGCCACGGACAAAAGGGGTAACATGTTGCGCAGGGATAAGCTGAACTTGGTGCCCAGCTTGTAAGCAGTACCGCCCCCAATAATGAGACGTTGAGCATGATTCCATAACAACATTACAAGCAGGTAATTGGGTCAATGTTTGCAAGAGCTTTGCTCTATCTAACCTTCTGGAAAAACATTTATTACCTTGCTTATCAAACGATAAAAGTTGGAATACATTTTTTGCTAGATCAATTGAAAGCGTGCTAACGTTATTCATGATGGACTCTCCTAATAACTGTGTTTGCAACTATCAGTTTGGCGCATTGACGCCGATTTGGGAGCGTCCATCTCATCACCCACGACAAACTTGAACCGTTATGTGCTGTATCTTTGAGGTGGGTGTCTTAATCTTCTTTCTTAATCTTCTTTGGTCTACTATCGTTCTTTACTTTTTAGCGTGCTTGCACCCGATACCGAACCTTATTGCTCGTTCCAACATTATTCGTTAATTGTAATATGCCTTTTGTTATACCAGTTGGTATAGTAAATGTAAGACTAGATGGTGTATGAGTTGAAGGAACAAGTGTTTTATTTCCCATTATGATGCGGGTTTTATCATCAAACCCCACTCCCTTAAGCTCATATTGCTCACCTTCTTGAACTTTGATTGAGGCATATCCAAATATTAACGGTGAACCCGCTTTGTATGGGCTTAATCGCACTTCATTAGAACGCTTATTTCGAGTGTAAATAAATGCCTTATATTTGCGAAATGGTAGATTGAGCTCAAAGATTAGCTCTGAGTTAGTGTGCGATGTTGGCGCGATATTATAAATTTCTTCACCGTTATAGATAACCACTTTTGGATTCTCCAGCCCGGCAAAGTCATCACCAGTAAATACAACACTATCGCCGATACGATAAATTCGAGGTAATGAATAGCCATTGTAGTAGCCGGCTTGAGAGGATATTTGTACACTTGGTGAGTCGCTTAATCTAAAGCCTCGTACTCGCTCATACGGCTCAGCGTCATAAATATCTAACACTTTGTCGCCATCATTATCTAGATCGATAAAATCCTCAACCCCGTCTTTGTCAGAGTCTTCAGGCCACCCTTTCGCGTTGAGTTTTTCGTCGGCATCCGCTATGCCATCATTATCAGAATCAAGATCCAAAAAGTTTAATTTATCATCTTGATCTGCATTTCCTGAGCCTTCGCGCTCATCACTAATGCCGTCGCCATCACTGTCTAAGTCTAATAAGTTAATTACCCCGTTATTGTCCTCATCGAGTGTAGCGCCTTGCTTTACATAATACTCATAGAAGTCATGGATAGAGTCTCTATCGGTATCAATACGAGTTGGTTCAACACCAATTGCATATTCTGCATGATCATCAATACCGTCGGTGTCCTTATCTTTAAATACGTAAATTTCATAGGAATAGTCCGGCGCGCCACCCGAAAAATCATCAATGACGCTCAAATTGAATTTTCCGTCATGGGGTATTTTAGTCAGGATATGCGCCATTTTGAGTGCGCTATGGGTATGGATCTGCGATGAGTTGATCACAAAACCACCTTGCTCGGAAAAATACACTTTAGGCTTAAAATTATCGGAGCTATAGGTAATGCGAGCTGAGATATAGTCGCCCTTGTTTGCACTAAATTGGTACAAATCACCATTATCACCCGCATTTGAAATAACCCCTTTTACTTTAAACGGAAGTTGATGCGCAACTTTTACCGCATTGCTGGGGTTATCATTAGGTTCAATCTCGACAATTTCGGGATAACGAGCGCGTTGACTGTCAAATGGAAACTCATCATGCTCGTCTAACACACCATCACCATCTTCATCTTTGTTTTGCCAAGTTCCCTTAGTTGGGTCAAGCGAGCTATTATGTGGAGTTGCAAACACAATTGTACTAACCAGTGCAAGTGCCAATAAAATGCATCGTGATGTCATAAACAATCCTTATTAATGTTGTTTTTTTATTAAAGTCTTTCAAATTTTTCACCCTGCGACCCGCTTCATACTTGTACTCTTTCACTAATTATTTTGAATACATTACACTGGGTGTCTTCGTTTTTTGCTTGTTACTTTCAGCACTCAACCTCCACCACGCTCTACGCTAAAACTGACTTTTGCACCACCGCTTGAGTTATTGCCTAGTTTGAGTTGTCCACCGTGGTTTTCAATAATAATGCGAGAGAGCATAAGGCCTATGCCGTTGCCATCAGCTTTGGTGGTGTAAAATGCTTCAGCAGCTTCGTTTAGGTTGGAAAAACCGGGGCCTGTATCTGTGACCGTAAACGCTAACTTGTCTGCATCGGGGGTGATGTTGAGTGTGACTTCTGGCGAAGGTGTGCACGCTTCTTCGGCATTGTTAATAAGATGGCAAAGCACCTGTTTGATTTGACTCGTATCAAAAAAACCGAGCAGGTCCGCTGTGCTTTCTACCTTTAGCTGAGGGTAGATACTTTGTAGCTGAGTGCAAAACTCACTGAGTGCAACAATCTGCTTATGCGCAGGAGGTAATTTGGCAAGTGAGGCATAGTTGCCCATAAAAGATTTAAGGTAATTGGCGCGCTCGTTGATGAGTGACAGCCCACTAGTAAACCTTTCTAAATCTAACTCACGGTCTAGGCGCTTGGTTAGGCTGCGAGCTATCGTACCAATCGGCGCTATGGTGTTATTGATCTCGTGACTTAAAATACGGACAAACCGCTGTAAGGCGTCTTTTTCTTGTTGATATAAAATACTATCGAGCTGTTTTAAAACCAGTAGAGTGTGAGGTTTATTGGCAATGTAGCAGCTGTCGTGTTCAAGCAAAAAAGCATGCTCGGTACCGTCAAGCATCACCGAAACCTTTCCTTGTTTTTGCTGAGCTTGTAATGACTGAAACCAGCGCCAAGCATCGTCTTTGTAACAGTCAAAAAAGGTGCGCTCAGCGTAGCTGTTGGCAAATGCAACGCTTTGTTTGTCAAACACGATAAGTGCACAATCAAGCTTTTCAATGATTTGCTTTAGCAGGTCGCTTTGCTCTGCCAGCGCTCGCTGATCGGCTTGCATGGTTTGTGCAAGCGCGTTTAAGTGTTCCACCGTTGAATATAATTGTGCGTCTTTGCCATGTGCTGCTCTTAGGGCATAATCGCCTTGGCGAAGCGATATCAACAAGGTATCAATGAGATTAATAGTGTTTTGTCTTGTAGAGCTATATTTATAAGTGAGCAGTGCAAAACACAGCGCAAATACCAAATCTAGCAACATAACGAGTGCAACCGGGTAATTGTGCACAAGGAGCAGAACGTTAGCAATAACGAGTAGTAATGCACTTAACAACCAGTGTCCAAATCGATAAAACAAGCTTGCTTATCTCCTACTCATATTTATCCATTTTGCGATACCACGCACTGCGCGATAGTCCCAAGCTCTTCGCCGCTTTAGATACATTACCACCGTGAAATTCCAGTCTTTTAAAGAGTGCTTGCTCAATAATTTCATCCAGCGTTAAATCGTGATTTTCTGATGTGCTCACAGTAGCAGTATTCACCGATTGCAACGCTGAGTGCGGTGTGGGACTGAGCGCCAAATCGCTGGCAAATACTCGGGCGTTTGAACATGTAAATACCACGCGCTCCATCATATGTTTAAGCTCTCTTACATTGCCAGGAAAGTCATAAGCACTCAGTGCTTTAGCAGCACAAGGCATAATGATTGGTGGTGGTTTTTTGTAATCTTGACTAAAGCGCATTAAAAAACGCTCTGCTAATGGCAAGATATCCTCTGGGCACGCTCTTAAAGGCGGTATTTCTACTTCTATAGTATTTAATCGATAATATAAATCTTGGCGAAACTGGTTATTGGCAATCGCTTCATTGAGTTGGCAGTTGGTGGCAGAAATTATTCTCGCAGTATTATCCAAAACTTTGTGACTGCCAACCGCCGCGTACTTCCGCTCTTCTAGCACTTGAAGCAACTTTGCTTGAGATTGCAAAGATAAATTGGCAATTTCATCTAAAAACAACGAGCCATTACTTGCGAGTGTAAATGCACCCACTCGATCTGCTTTCGCATCAGTAAATGCCCCCTTTTTATGGCCAAATAACTCAGAGTTAAATAGCTCGTCGCTCACTGCCCCCATATTAATCGAAATAAAACTGCCACCAGCACGACTTGAATGCTCGTGTACATACTGTGCGTAATAGCTCTTTCCTGTGCCATTTTCACCGGTCAGCAAGATGTTCATATCGCTTTGTGCCAACTGGGTGAGCTGTGTCAGCACACGCTGTTTTTTCTCACTTTGCGTAACAAAGTTGATCGTTTGTTGGGGCTGTTTAAGGCGTTCGTTTTCAGCAGATAGCCGCGCTAAATGTTGTCTGTCAGCTCGCTTCTCGATTTGTACTTTGATGCTATGAGCAAGGCGCTCATCATCCCATGGCTTTTCAATGAAATCGGCCGCTCCTTGCTTTAGGGCAGTAACGGCAAGGTCTAATGTCGCCCAACCAGTCATCACCACAATGGGTAAAAGCGGATCTATTTGAATGAGCTTAGCAATCGCCGCCAACCCTTCTTTGCCACTGGTGGTGTCATGGGTAAAGTTCATATCCAATAGCACCAAGTCCACTTCCTGTGTACTGACATAATCAAATGCTGCGTCTGGTGTCACCACACCATGGCAAGCATAGCCTTCATCCTCAAGTAAAAACTTCAGACTCGCCTGAATATCAAGCGAGTCGTCTACTATTAACACCTTTTTCAAATTATTATTCCATTCTTAAGCTAACCGCAGGTTGGACTTTTATGCTGCGTTTCACCGGGATATAAAGCGCAAGGCATACCGCAACAAATACCAGTAGCAAAGTAATGCTACCCGAACCAAACATAACACTAAACGGCACAATACCACGGAAAAAGTCTACAGCAAGATAACACAAGATATAGAAAATTAATGCAGAAATAGTCAGCCCTGTAACGGTATGGGTTAGATTTTTCTTGATAAATAACAACATGATCTGGCGATCTTTGGAGCCAAGCGCACGGCGGATGCCTATTTCATAGCTAGATTTATTAATATTACTAAGGCCCATGGCATAAATGCCGATTAAAGAAAGCGTTAAGGCAAATCCACCCACAATCAAAAACACATAAATGATGCTAGTGAATGCCCCCATCATAGAGCGATGGTTGTCGTAGTGATCCAAAACATAGCTAGTTTCGAGCTTACTTGAAAGCCTACCTAACACACGATAGAACGCTTCGTAACTTTGGCTTGGCGGCAGTTCAGTGACGAATTTAACCGCCATAGCGTTATCCTTTGGCGCATATTGACGAAAACTAAAATAGACCTCATGACGACGTTCACTGGCGACAACGCTCATTTCATCCACTGCTATGCCAATTATTTTAGCACTTGGCCATTTTGCATCACGTAACATCAGTGAGCGCCCCAATACTTCCTCACTGCCAAACAAAGCCTTTGCGAGAGACTGACTAATGATCACCACGGGTGCCGCTTCTGTGTTGTCTTGTGCGGTAAAGTTTCTGCCGCTTTGCAGTTCGCGCTTGAAAAGATGAGTTACAGCTTCAATATTTATGATTTTATCGGTGTAGACTTCGCCTTCGCTTGTTTGCACATCAAGTTCAATCTCACGCTGATACACGCGCCCTTCTTTAAAAGCAGGATCCAGTGTCATACCCACAACCAACGCGCTTGCCATTTCGACCGCTTTATCACTCGAAAATTCGTTTTCAGCTTGAAATTGCAGCTCAGTGGAATGCACCCCTTTGAGAGTCTCTCCGTCGATGTTTCCCGCCATAGAGTACATCACATAACCTATGGTGCTCGACGCCATCAGCATAAAGCTCACTAAAGTCACCTGCAAAGACAATAGCCGTTTTGACATCAATCCAGCCTGTTTGCCGGTTGCACCTCGCGTGCCGTCTCGCAGTACATCATTGATGTTAAAGTTAGCGGTTTTCACCGCAGGTAACAGCACAGCAATAGCAAATACAAAGCTTATCAACAACAATGACACCAAGATAGTGATGGTATTTAATTGCCAATACCACCAGTACGGCATTTTGCCACCAATCATCATATTAATAACAAAGTTCAGTGCCCGCAAACCGAGATCCGTTAGTAATAGCGCCACTACCCAACTGCTAAAGCAGTAAATAAAGCCCTCACAAGCATGCTGCTGAACAACTCTTAATTTTTTCGCACCAATCGCGGCGCGAATAGCCGATTCTTTTTGTCTCTCGATTATTTTGGCAAAGAGTAAGTTACTAATGTTGATTGAGGAAATAAGCAAAATAAGTACGATACCTATCATAAATAGGGTAAATACAAATATCGCCTCACCATCAGTGTTGTATTCTACTAAAGTCATTGATTCAACTCGAACTGTTTTATCCACCTCGAGCTCTGACTGACTAGCGCGTTGCTTTGCATAGTCAGTGAAGAATAAACTTAAGCGTTGCTCCAGCTTTGACTCTACCACCTCGTTTGGCATCTTATAAATAATATCAATAGCATCAGCAGGTGCTGCGTTATTACCTTTAAGCGGTAGCCAGAGTTTAGAAAATATCGGGAAGTTATTACGTTTGGGCATCACGCCGATTATCTCGTAGGGCTTTTGATCAACGATCATCGTACGCCCAATAACATCTTCGCTACCTTGGAATAAATGCGACCATAGATAGTCTGAAATCACGACTACATCTTGAGCTGAGCCCACAAAGTCCTCAGCGGTATAAAATCGCCCGAGCTCAGGCTTAATATCCATAAACTGGAAAAAGCGTTCATCAACATAGGAGCCTCGATAATGATTTCCTCGCTCAGCGTCACTTACCCAAACACTCACAGGTGCAATATAAAGCCACTCCTCAAGTTGCTTAACTTCATCAAGTTCTCGTAGTTGTGGCAGCATGCTATATTCAAATCGATTTTGCGTGCTGATAGGGTTGCGAACCTTGAAGATCCTGATTTCAGAGCTGCCATTCCCTACTTGGCTATGTGAGAATGCCACGGTATAAATATAATTAAAGCCAATCAATGATATGGTCAAACTACCAACCATAATAAACATCATCAATAACGTAAATCGCATTGATTTTGCGATGTTTCTCAGCGCATAGCGAAAATCTAAAAGTAATCCCATACTAAGCTCCAACGACTTTACTTACACGGTCAAGCTGCTTTTTATCTCGTAAAATATTGCCATCAAGCATTGAGATCACCCGGCTGGCGTAGGTCGTTGATTCAATATCATGCGTTACCATACATATCGTTTTGCCAGCTGCATGAAGCTCGCTCAACAACCCTAGCACTTGCTGGGCATTGTTTGAGTCTAAGTTACCAGTCGGCTCATCGGCGAGAATGAGGTCGGGGCTGTTAATCAACGCTCTTGCAACTGCGGCCCGCTGTTGCTGACCACCTGAAAGTTGAGAGGGAAAATGATTTACTCGGTTTTCTAACCCCACCATCGCCAGTGCATCTTTGGCTTTTTGCTCCATTTCTTTTTGGCTAATGCCGCCGATATAAGTCAGCGGTAACATGACATTTTCAAGTACATTTAAATCACTGATAAGATTAAATGCCTGAAAAATAAAGCCTATATGGTTAGCGCGAATATGAGCACGCTCGTCTGAGCTCAAATTAAATGCTTGGTTACCGCTGATAAAATACTCGCCGTTACTTGGCTCATCAATCAGGCCCAAAATTGACAGTAACGTAGACTTGCCGCACCCCGAAGGTCCCGTGATAGCCACAAACTCGCCGGGCTCTACCACGAGATTAATACCGTCTAGTGCTTGAGTTGCAATTTCATCCGTCTGAAACCGCTTTTTGATGTTATTAAGTTGAATGACTGAGTTCATAATAGTGTCCTGTTAACGCACTAGCACTTGGCTATCTTGAGTATACTTTTCCATATCGGAAATAATGATAGTTTGATTTTTATTAAGGCCTTCAAGCACTTCGATGTAGTTTACCGAACGCTGACCAAATTTAACCGTTTTTTTCGTCGCGAGATGTTTATTTACAACAAACACGCTCGCTTGATTATTTGCAATGGCATTGGCCGGTATTGCGACGAATATAGCCTCAGGTTTATAGCTCGTTACAATAACCCCTTCAATGTTGAGTTTATCTCTGGCTTCTCTTGGCAAAGCGTCTTCAATGCTCAGCTCCACTTCAACTTGGCTATTGGTGACTTTTGGGGAAACACGTTTTACGATGGCGTTAAAACGCGAAGTGTAAGTATCGATTGTAGCCGACTGCCCAACTTGTACATGCGGCGCATCTAGTTCCGCGATGTTTATCTTAGCAACCAGCAAACGCGGATCTGCCACCTCTGCAACTGAACTGGTATTAGACAATTGCATGCCCACTTCAATCAGCACATCCTGAATTTGTCCAGTGATTGGCGAGCGCACATCAAGCGCTGCGATATTCTCTTCAAGTAGCTTAATTTCGGATCGTAGGCTTGCTTGCTCAGCCAGCTGCGCTTTGGCTTTTGCCCGCTGTACTTGTTGCTGAGTGGCAACCCTAGCTTGCTGTAACTCCACTTGCTTTTGACTACGCTGCATTGCAAACTCGCTGCGTTGATGATCAAGCATAGAGATAGTGCTATTGCCCTTTTCTATTAAGGTTTTTTGCGCCTGCCACTGAATTTTGTCTGCTTTATAACCCAACAAAGCATCATGATGTGCGGTGTGGGCCTCTTGCACTTTGGCCTTTAACTCTGCAAGTTCGGCCTCATGTTGTGCTGAAATTTTGGTAAGTTGGCTATGTTTTTGAATGAGCGCTTCGCGCAGTGATGGGTTTTCAAGCCGAGCAAGTAGCGTACCTTGAGTGACCATTTCACCCGGTTTAACCAGCACTTCAACTACTTTGCCGCCACTACTACTAGTAACCAAATGGCGTTTCTCCAATGCAAGACTACCAAGTCCCTTAACACTGAGTTCAAACTCGCCCTGTTGGACTGTAGCAACGATTAACTCTTCTTGGAAAACCACGTTTGATGCACTTTGGGTATACGCTTTGGCAAAAAACACCAAACCGACCACAAGTAGCACAATTACAAGCAATGCGAGCTTCTTAATCGGCATGCGCTTTGTTTTCGCCAGTTTTATATCCATACTTTGTACTCCACTTTGAGAATACAGTTGATGAATCAAATTTCAGGCCAAACTTTTTCTAATTATAAATCAATGCCATAGAACTAAATTAAGATAATACCCGATAAAACATGTCTCGAAAATGAGACACGAATACAGTAATGACTGTGCCAAAAGCGAGACAAAAGCTGAGCTATTTTTGCTTTGTCATTATAGAGAGGTCAATTCCTATTATATTTCTGAGCATGTTGCTGTTTGCGCCTCGTACAACGCGCTAAGACTTTGAGCTTTTCATCTTCGCTGTAACTTGTCCAGCTGGTGATTTCGTCCAACGTTCTAAAGCAACCTAAGCACACATCTTTATCATCCAAACAACACTTTCTGATGCAAGGAGATTGGACCAAATTACAACTTGAGTGTGACATCGCAGCTCCTTTAAATAGATTTACTCAAAATAACTTGCCGGAAAACAAGACTCTCTCTTTTTGCCTTTAAAATGATGGCAGACCTCTCCCGTTTCGATATTAACTAAAAAGGAATGGTCAATATCCTTAAAGTAAAACCAAATGAACTCCATGTCTTCTTCTAAGAAGTGTTGTTCAAAAGTGGGCTCATCAAAATGCGCCGCTAGCGCATCAATATCTGTTATTTCATCGTAGCTAGCGGCATAAATAGTTAGGCTCATGAACGTGGCTAAAACAAAAAATACCTTAACTAGGCCAATATGCATCTTGTTACCTTTAGTCATTTTATTGGACGAAATACATCATCTTCATCAATCAATATACAAACTGGGTGGGGCTATCCCCACCACATACGCACGACCTGTTGCGCGTCGTTTAACTCAATATTAAGTCGCTGAGGTTGATGATCTTGGGTAAGCATATCTCCAGATCGATACACCCTAACCACTTTTCCAACGATTGTTTGTAGGGATTTTGAATAATCAATATCTTGCACCATTTAACCCTTATTTATGCTGGATGTTTAAAGCCAACGACGCACTCTCCTTTGATAGCGTAAATAGGCATCTCCAAAAGTTTGTTCCATCATTTTTTCTTCAAATCGAATGTACCATCTGTCGGCAATAAGTAAAAAAGCAGTCACAAACAAAAATGACACGAGTGCACCACCGATTAATACGGCATAGCCTAGTAATGCAATGACAAAACCTAGGTACATGGGATTGCGGGTATATTGAAATACCCCAGCCTCCACTAATTTATCAGGCTTATTGAAAGTCATAATATCGGTTTCTTCCCTCGCGAATATCATGCTGCCCGACTTGGCCAGTGCAAACCCCAAAGCAATCGGTATTAACCCTAACAGATTGAAAGGGTAATAAATAAAATGTGGTGCAGCAGTCAACCAACACACCACAGGCATCAATATGACAAATAAAAACAGTAAAATAGGAGGCAGTAGCTTTTTCATGATGTTATTCCTTACCTTTAGAACAATAATTAGAGATAAGGTAATGCGAATTTTGTTGCTATGCCTTAACCTATGTTAAGCCAAGTTCTTTTCTAATTCTCGACAGCGATACATCCGTGATCCCAAGGTACATTGCGATATGGCGCAAAGCAACCGAGCGGCTTAATGCTTGATTTTCTGTGATAAAGCGTAAGTACCTTTCCTTTGCACTTAACTGGAGTAACGCCGCTTCGCGTTTCTCTTTTTTAAGCACTAACTGTTCATAAATTTTGCGCACAAACCGTCCCCAGTTGAGGTTTTGCTCAGATACAGTGACTAAGTCAGCATAGCGAATTTCGGCAATAACACAGTCTGTTAGCGTTTGCGTTGAAAATGGACTCGGCTGTTCTTCTAGATAACAAGATAAACAAGAGAATGCCCCGCCCTTCTGTAGCAGAGATTTGTTCCGTTCATTACCCTTTTCATCTAGGTAGAAATAACGTCCATAACCATCTAATAAGAAATAAACACTCGAGATTTTCTCACCTTGTTCGAATAGCATCGTATCGGCTGTGATATGACCGATTTTTATATACGGAGCCATAAGAAGCCAATCCTCAAGTGAGAAGTCCACCAACCGCCCATATACAGCTAACCATTTTTGATAATTTTCGTTACTTGATTTAGACATTAGTGTAAGTGCTTTTCGAATATTAACAGGATTTTATTGTCGTAAGGTATCGTATCGAACTGCTGATATCCAAGCTTTTGGTATATGTGCTGCGCTCGCGTATTATCTGCAAAAACATCTAGCCAAACTCGCGTTGTACGCAACTCCTCTAACACGTATTTTTCCATCTGATTTATCGCTTCTTGCCCTATTCCCAATCCCTTTTTAGCAACCACAATCCGGCAAAATTCAACACTTTTCAGTTCTGGTTCAACGGCTAAAATTATAAAGCCAACTATTTCACTATCTGAGTGGATTGTTAAATAGTGTATGTTGGGCTCAGAAAATAACTGCTGATGAACAAGCAGCGAATTGCTCAAGATAAATTCCTTATAATCATCCGCATTCTCCATTTTGCTCAAAGCTGGAAGTTGTGTAAAAAACCCCTTGAACTAATGTGAGCATCTCATTCGCTTTTATAGTTAAGTAAGAGCTTTGAATTAAGTTCATTAATGAAAAGGCTATCCTGTAACCTCGATTCTTGCTCGATCAGCCACGCTTCAAAAACTTCTAATGTAGCTGACTGATAAAGTTGCGATAGCCAATCTTGGAGTGATATATCACAAGCCTCACATAAAGCTTGCTGACATAACCAAATATTTTCAGGCATTGCCACATTCTTACCATACTTGATGAGCTGAGAATGCTGAAAAGCACTTTTTATTCCGACAAGGCCAAGCTTCCCCTGTTCATCTATTGGTGCAAGGTGATTATCTTGCACAAAACGCGGCGATGCTGGGAAGTTGAACACAAACTCAGGAGATTCATAATTGGTGTACTCATATTTAACAATAGCGCCAGCAGATAAATTTGTCGCCTCACATGGAATAGTAAAAGGAATATTGAGGCTGCATTCATTTTCACCAAGGACATAATGGCCATAGACTATAATATCCGTTTGCAACTTAAAGCCATCTCCAGGCTGGTGGCTATCCGGGATAATCAACTCCCCACGTAATAACGTATCGTCACCACGGCTGAGCTTCTGTACCGAAGACTTCTGTAAGTTAAAAAATTCTCCAACGTGTATTTGCTCCCCTTTTCTATTTAACATTGCCGACAACGCGATAGACTCAGGGATCAAAATACCGTCTTCTTTTAGGTAGGGAAATAAGTGCTTGAAGATCCAAACTTGTGGCTCTCTTTTTAGTAATGCTGTCATCGTTTCTGAAATCACGATATCAAAGCTACATTTTTCTTCATCCTGCCATTTTAACGCATCACAACAAACCAAGCGTTCGATACGGTGCTCTACATCAAAAGCATCAATTAACTTTTTTACCGCAGCTATATTTTCTGGATGTATGTCAATCAGGGTTGCCCTAACAGGAAGGTTGGGATGTAGTGCTAACAATGGAAGCAGCAACGTGGCGTAAGGACCAGTGCCTGCGTATAAAATATGAACTTCAGATAACCCTTCTCGCTGTTTATCTTCGATAGCCGCTTTTACACCTTGCATAAAAATCAAACTGCGCAGCAGTTCTTGAGAGCATTTAGCTGCCTGAACAGGAGAAATAGCAACACCATATTCAGTATGAACACTACTCCAATCATTAATATCAAACTGAGTATCAACTCCACTCAGTTTACCAAAGAATTTGATAAACTCGTCAAACAAAGTTGTCAGTTCAGGAGACTCCTTATTTGCAGCGAAAATTCCTGTTAAACACCTGCTTTTAAAGCTATTTAGATCCATATGCTTTCCCTTGATATAAAACGCTGTTGTATTAAGTACTTATTCTTATTAAAGTATCATTTAAAGATAGAGTGTATATATTTGCAATAAAAACCTTAAATCAACTCACCGTGATCGGTTTTCTAGTTTGAATCAACAATATAAAAGTAGCGCTTAATTCATCATTTCGACAGCACCTACACCAGATCCAACATCAAAACCTTCAAGTGACTCACTATCTTGGATACTACTAGCTGCACCACTGGCGCTGCTACGTAGAAGAAAATAACACCCTACTTTTTTGTAATTAAGTAATGAATTGGCGAGCATTGTGCTCGCCATTTTTGTTTACTCTCATCTCATTCATTGTTTCGGATCAAGTTGTTTCTGGTTATAGCTGCTAAGCTACCATCGACTCAATCAAGGAGCAAAAAGATGAAAGCAGCGTTAGTGCACCAATTTAAACAACCGTTAGAAATTCAAGAAATTGAGAAACCGCAACTTACACAAGGATCGGTCATCGTTGAAATAGCCGCCTGTGGTGTTTGTCACACCGACTTACACGCCTGTCATGGTGACTGGCCAGTTAAGCCTAAATTACCACTAGTGCCTGGTCACGAAGGTGTGGGTACCGTTATCGCAAAAGCTGACGATGTTAAACACCTAGCCGTTGGTGATAGAGTCGGTGTACCTTGGCTTCATAGCGCCTGCGGTCATTGTGAACACTGCCTAAAAGGCGACGAAAACTTATGTCCAGAGCAGTTAAATAGCGGCTATTCCGTCGACGGCGGTTACGCACAGTACTGTAAAGCCGATGCCAACTACGTGGTAAAAATCCCCGAAGGCTTGTCATTTGTCGATGCCGCTCCTCTATTCTGCGCGGGCGTCACCACCTATAAAGCACTAAAAGTATCGAAAGCTAAACCCGGTGAATGGGTTGCCATTATTGGTGTAGGAGGCCTTGGTCACTTAGCAGTGCAATACGCCAAAGCAATGGGGCTGAATGTAGTTGCAGTTGACACTGGCGAATCAAAGTTAGCACTAGCAAAAGAGCTTGGCGCCGATTTATGTATCGACTTTAAGCAGAGCGATCCCGCAGAGTTGATGCAAAATAAGCTAGGAGGAGTCCAAGCCGTAGTTTGTACCGCGGTCTCAAAGCCTGCCTTTACGACATCATTTAACAGCGTGAAGCGAGGCGGTACTTGCGTGCTCGTTGGCTTACCACCAGAGGAAATGCCTATTCCTATATTTGATACCGTTCTTAAAGGTATCAGTGTTGTTGGCAGCATCGTTGGTACCCGTCAAGATCTCACTGAATGCTTGCAGTTTGCCGCTGAGGGCAAGGTAAAGGCCATTATTGAAACCAAGCCACTTGAGCAAATCAACGATATATTTGACGATATGCTCAATAGCGACATTAACGGCAGGATCGTACTTACTTTCGACTAGACCCATCGAGCAGCCAAATACTTGATAGCCATTTGGCTGCTTTCTCACTTCGGCAAAGTGACAAAAGCCTAGAACGACCAACCAGAACGAGGGATGACAACGGCCAGAGAACAAATTGTTATTCCGAGCTTAGGTTAACTATACTTTGTGTATTCGAGTCTTAACAACGTTGAATACATGGCAGCCAGTCAAAGCAACATACTTCACCCAAGTCAGTCGTTTAGCTTTAAGTACTTCTACCATATATCAGCGCTCTCCATGCTGCTTTTTTTTCTTTCTGTGGTGTTCACATTTTTAGCATTCGTCAATAAAGAAGCGCAAGAGCAAGAAATAGAAAGAAATTTTAATCTTGTTCGTTTATCCCAAGAGTTAAGACTCAGCTCAGATCAACTCACCATGATGGCGCGGGCTTATGCCGCCACAGGCAACCCTAAGTTTAAGCAATTTTTTGATGAGATCTTAACGATCCGTAACGGCACTTCTCCTCGCCCTAAGCATTTGCATCGCGTTTATTGGGACATGTTGCTGGTCAAAGAGGGTCAGGCGCCATTTGAAAAAGAAGCACCAAAAGCGCTGCTGACATTATTATTAGAAAACGGAGTTTCTACGGATGAATTAACTATGTTGCGAAATGCAGAGGATAAAAGTGAAGCACTCGTGTCACTTGAGCGTGAAGCCTTTGAATTAGTGGTAGCAGGGAAAAATCAACAGGCCCTCAAGATTTTGTACAGCGAGGCTTACCTCCAAAGTAAAGTACATATAATGACGCACATCAATGCCTTTTTAGAACGCAGAGAGCAGGATTTCAGCTCACTCCTTGCAAGCAGCAATAAAAAGGTAAAATCCTATTATGGTGCCGCATTTGTTTGCTTTATCTTGCTATTACTTAGCCTCATCGCGTTGTACAACTCTCGTTCGGCCATCCGTAAAAGTATTATTGATTACCTAAATACGGAGGTAAAAAGCCAAACTGAAGAGTTAATAGAAAAAAACAAAGCACTTAATCACGCGATCAGTGAACTCAGTGAGACTCAAAAACGCCTGATAAACGCCGAAAAGTCAGCAACGCTGGTGCGATTGATCCCAGGACTTGCCCATGAGATTAACACGCCGATTGGCGTCGCCATGACCGCTTCCAGTAACCAACTATTGCTTGTTGAAGGGGTAAGACAAAGGGTAAATAAAAATGAAATAGCTAAGTCTGCTTTATTGCATTCGATAGAAAATATCGAAAGCTGTGCCAAGCTCGTCGTCAATAGTACCGAGCGGATAACCGGTATTATCGACAAGCTCAAAATCATCACCAATACTGGATTTGAAGGAGAAGTAAAGCCAGTTTACTTACAACCGCTTATCGCACACTGTGTGAGTGAGCTTGCCAATCAACACCCACATATTGATATTACTTTAGATATTCCCGAAGCACTTGCTATCACCGCCCCAGAGAGATTGTTACAGCAGATTTTCCAACCTGTAATAGAAAATGCGTTTTACCACGCCTTTGCTGATAACTCAGTGCAAAGCCCATGTGTGATTATATCGGCTCAAGCCTCAAAACTTGGATATACGATTAAAGTCACGGACAATGGCGGCGGTATTCCACATGAAATCAAAGATAAAGTATTTGATCCTTTTGTTGTCGGTAATCGCACACAAAAAGGCCTGGGCTTAGGGCTAAGTGTTGCGCTCGCTATTGTCACTCAGTATTTTAATGGCGTAATTGAGTGTGAAACAGAATCTAATTCCGGAACATGCATCATTATCAAGTTGCCGAGCTAGTCGCGCTAACGGACCCAGCCGATACTTTGATTTACTTTCCATAAATGCACACTTTAAGCTTCATTATTATTGTGGCAATGCTTTGTAAATAGAATACAGAGGAACAACGCACTGCCACTCTTCCTGAGAAATAGAGTACACAGCTTGGTTGAAGCACTCGTTCCGATAAACACCTGCACGACGTAATATGCCATCAAAACACGCACCAAGTTGCTCAACCAACCGGCGTACTAAATCATTACGCTCGTCGACTCTAAATTCAACCAAAGCGAAACCTAGCGTATTCAAATACTCTGTCACGAATAAACAAAACACCTTGTCGAACAGAGTATCGTGGATAAACCAACTCTCTTCTACCAGCACTTTTTTGGCCGCTGAGTCATCGACTGTAATTAAGATCATGCCAAGCATTTCGCGCGTTTGAGTTTGCCGCACACAAATACAGTGCTTTGATTTATCTTCAGCTGCTTGTAAAAAAGGTACTAGCACTCTTTGTTGTCGTAACTTTAATAACTCTTCGGCATCGTACTCTTCACCATATCTAAGCGAAAACAGACGCTCCAACCGTTGATATTCACCCGCTCTTAACGTTCTCAAAGCAAATGCCGAGTCCGAAAATTCAACACGGATGTCACTTATGGGGACGTTGTTTTCATCTGGTGGGGCGATCATTGGCTTTTCTGAGTGACGGTTGCATAACTCAGATTATTACATCTATTCAAGTCTAAAAGCTATGCCTGTGACTTCCCATCAACCTCAAACGACAAATAGCCCGTAAAGAACGAGCACAACCAAAGTCAACGCAAAACCAATTCGGATCCGTTTAAGTACGGTCTCATCATTCAGTGTTTTAAAAATCACACCACCTAATACCAGCCACATTGTGTCGACCACTATCGCCACCACGTAGCACACGCTAGCGGCAAGTAGCGTAGCAACTAGGTTTGAGCTTGCCGGCACCGAAGTCGTCGCAAAAATAGCGATACAAGCCGCGTAGGCTTTGGGGTTGAGGAGGTTAAGAATAAACCCATCTTTAAAGCTCGGTAGCTGCGTACCTGCATTGCCAAGCGCAGCGTTGTTTGCTGCAATTTTGTAGGCAACATAAATTAAGTAGGCGGCTGCAAGCCATTTGAGTACAAGCGCCACTTGGGGATGACTCACCAGTAACCCTGCAATTCCAGTGGCTGCAAAGATCACCGCAACAAGCAATCCTGCCAAAATACCTGCTAAGAACGGGAAACCTTTTTTAACACCTTGACTCGCCCCCGTTGCAGCCAGCGCAAGTGGCGCAGGACCGGGTGAACCAAGTAACACCGCGGTTGTGATTGCCACAGAAAGTAAAGCTTCAAACATCATATCGTCCTTATGAATTTCAAGTCTGCATGGTGGAAATCAAAGAAGAAGCCGAATGACAGGCACACCTTAACGACCAAGCAACAACTCGGGAGTTTTCTTATGTAGAGAATAAGGCTCTTGGGAACAGAGCCTTTAATTTAGTATGGAGCTACGCCTCTGGAACGCGAACTCGGCCTTCCATTAGCACGCGAGCGCTGCGGCTCATGACGGCTTTTTTAGCTTGCCAACGACCAGACTCTTGCAGTGCTTCAGCGCCAACCTTTAAGGTGCCTGACGGATGTCCAAAGGTCACGGAGTTAAGATCACCACCACCAGCGGCTTCGTTAACTAGGGTGCCAGGAATTGCCGCCGCGGTTGCTATCGCCACAGCGGCAGTTCCCATCATCGCATGGTGCAACTTACCCATAGATAAGGCGCGAACGTTTAAGTCGATGGTATTGGCTGCCACCGCTTTACCGCTCGACGCAGCATAAGATTTAGCAGGTGCAACGAAGGCAATTTTTGGGGTATGTTGGCGAACTTTCGCTTCGTCAATATGACCTATTAAACCCATTTTAACTGCGCCATAAGCACGGAACTTTTCAAATCGCTCTAGTGCAGCTGGGTCTCCATTAATTGCTTCTTGTAACTCTGTACCTTCATAACCTAAATCAGAAGCTCGGAAGAAAAGCGTTGGGATCCCGGCACTTATCATGGTCACTTCAAAGGTGCCTTCATCAGGCACAGTTAACGTATCGACGAGATTGCCCGACGGAAACATATCAACATCTGGGTCGCTTGGATCCATAAACTCAACCACCACTTCTGCTGCTGGGAAAGTTACGCCATCCAGTTCAAAGTCGCCCGTCTCTTGCACTTCTCCATTGCTGATTGGAACATGCGCCACTATGGTTTTGCTAATATTCGCCTGCCAGATTTTAACGACAGCAACACCGTTCTCTGGCACTTTATTCGCGTCGACTAAGCCATTGCTGATTGCAAACGCCCCCACCGCAGCCGTTAAATTGCCACAGTTTCCGCTCCAATCAATAAATGGTTTGTCGATAGCAACCTGACCAAAAAGATAATTCACGTCATGGTCGGCTTTGTCGCTTTTACTTAAGATCACGGTTTTGCTGGTACTGGAAGTTGCACCGCCCATGCCATCGGTATGTTTACCATAGGGATCTGGGCTGCCAATCACACGTAGCAGCAAGTTATCTCGCGCTTCACCAGGTTGCTGCGCGTACTCGGGTAAATCTGTTAAATTAAAGAACACCCCTTTAGAGGTGCCGCCACGCATATAAGTGGCGGGAATTTTAATTTGCGGCTTAAATTGACTCATGGTTATACGCCTTCCGCTTCGAGGAAGTCTTGAGCAAAGCGTTGTAACACGCCACCTGCAGAGTAAATAGATACTTCTTCAAAGGTATCTAATCGACAAGTCACAGGCACCTCTACACGCTCACCACTTTGACGGTTAATTACGAGAGTTAATGTAGCACCTGGTGCCGGTTCCCCCTCAACGTCATAGGTTTCTGTACCATCAAGTTCAAGCGTTTTACGGGTAGTGCCCGCTTTAAACTCAAGCGGTAGTACACCCATACCGATTAAGTTAGTACGGTGAATACGCTCAAACCCTTCTGCTGCGATAACTTCAACTCCAGCCAAACGCACACCTTTTGCAGCCCAGTCACGAGACGAGCCTTGGCCATAATCTGCGCCAGCAACGATGATCAGCGGCTGTTTACGCTCCATGTAGGTTTCGATGGCTTCCCACATTCTGGTGACTTTGCCTTCAGGCTCAACACGCGCCAGTGAACCTTGTACTACTTCACCGTTTTCTACCACCATTTCGTTTAACAGTTTGGGGTTGGCGAATGTCGCACGCTGCGCCGTTAAGTGATCACCTCGATGTGTCGCGTATGAGTTGAAATCTTCCTCTGGTAAGCCCATTTTGGCCAGATATTCACCCGCCGCACTGCTTGCTAAAATCGCATTCGATGGCGATAAATGGTCAGTCGTGATGTTGTCACCTAAAATCGCTAATGGACGCATACCTTTCATGGTACGCTCGCTCGCGAGTGCCCCTTCCCAATAAGGAGGGCGACGAATATAGGTACTCGTTGGACGCCACTGATAAAGTGGGTCGTTGTCTTCACCATAGTCTACCGTGAGGTCAAACATTGGCTCATAAACGGCGCGGAACTGCTCTGGTTTTACGCTTTCTTTGATCACCGCATCGATTTCTTCATCGCTTGGCCAGATATCTTTAAGCGTGACCGGATTGCCCTCTTGGTCACGACCTAAGACACCATTTTCAATATCAAAGCGCACGGTGCCTGCAATTGCATAAGCCACAACCAACGGTGGTGAAGCTAAGAAGGCTTGTTTTGCGTAAGGGTGAATTCGACCGTCAAAGTTACGGTTACCCGATAACACTGCCGTTGAGTATAAATCACGGTCAATCACTTCTTGTTGAATTTTCGGATCAAGTGCACCACTCATGCCATTACAAGTCGTACAAGCAAAGGCAACAACACCAAAACCAAGCTGCTCAAGCTCAGGTAGGAGCTTGGCCTCTTCCATATAAGAACGTACCGCTTTTGACCCCGGTGCAAAAGACGTTTTCACCCAAGGTTTACGAGCAAGGCCTAATTTATTGGCATTACGTGCCAGCAGGCCTGCGGCAACTACGTTACGTGGGTTACTGGTATTAGTACAGCTGGTGATAGCAGCGATGATCACGGCACCATCTGGCATCAAACCATCTTTTGGCGCTTCAATCTCTTTAACGATACCTTGATTAGCAAGGTCGTTAGTTGCAACGCGGCGATGCGGATTTGAAGGACCTGCAATATTACGCGTCACCGTCGACAAATCGAACTTAAGTACACGCTCGTACTGTACGTTTTGTAAAGAATCAGCCCAAAGTCCTGTCAGCTTAGCGTATTTTTCCACCAGCTTTATTTGCTCGTCATCACGGCCTGTGAGCTTCAAATAATCAATGGTTTGTTCATCGATGTAGAACATGGCCGCGGTTGCACCATACTCTGGTGTCATGTTTGAAATTGTCGCACGGTCACCTAAATTAAGATCTTGCGTACCTTCACCAAAGAATTCTAAGTAGCTAGAAACGACGCGCTCTTTACGCAAAAACTCAGTGATCGCCAGTACGATATCCGTTGCGGTGATCCCCGGTTGACGTTTGCCAATGATTTCAACCCCAACAATATCCGGCAATCGCATGTATGAAGCACGGCCAAGCATCACGCTTTCTGCTTCAAGGCCACCCACACCAACGGCAATAACACCGAGTGCATCAACGTGTGGCGTGTGGCTGTCGGTGCCAACAAGCGTGTCAGGGAAGGCAACACCGTCGCGCGCTTGAATAACTGGCGACATTTTTTCCAAATTGATTTGGTGCAAAATACCGTTGCCTGGCGGGATCACATCAACGTTTTTAAATGCCGTTTTGGTCCAGTTGATAAAATGAAAACGGTCGTCATTTCGACGGTCTTCAATCGCGCGGTTTTTCTCAAATGCATCTTCTTCATAACCGGCGTGCTCTACAGCCAAGCTGTGATCCACAATCAGTTGAGTCGGTACGACTGGATTGACTTTAGCCGGATCGCCGCCTTTTTCAGCGATAGCATCACGCAAACCCGCAAGGTCGACTAGCGCAGTTTGACCCAAAATATCATGGCAAACCACGCGAGCAGGAAACCACGGAAAGTCCAAATCGCGACGACGCTCGATAATTTGTTCAAGATAATCATTGAGTTTTTCAGGCTCAGCGCGGCGTACTAAGTTTTCAGCAAGGACGCGTGAGGTATAAGGTAAAGTCTCGTAGCTACCTGGTTTGATGGCTTCTACCGCTTCTTTTGTATCGTAATAGCAAAGCTCAGAATCAGGTAAACGTTTACGGAATTGAGTATTCATAACAACTTCCAACAATCGGTGACGGAGAACAGGCGGCCATGGCGACCGCCAGAATAGATTCGAACAGTGTTCGATTAACGCTCAGAAATGGCAGGAACTGGACGTAGCTCCTCGCCGGTGTATTCCGCCGATGGACGAATGATACGGTTATCTGCGCGCTGCTCCATAACGTGTGCAGCCCAACCTGTTAAGCGTGACATAACAAAGATTGGTGTGAACAATTTAGTCGGGATCTTCATGAAGTTATAAGCTGATGCATGGAAGAAATCGGCATTACAGAATAGTTTTTTCTCGCGCCACATGACTTCTTCACAGCGCACAGATACAGGGTAAAGTACCGTATCACCCACATCTGCTGCTAGCTTCTCAGACCAACGTTTTATGATTTCGTTACGAGGGTCACATTCTGAATAGATAGCGTGACCAAAGCCCATGATCTTTTCTTTACGCTCAAGCATACCCATCATTTCTTGCTCTGCGTGATCCGCAGATTCAAAGCGCTCAATCATTTCCATTGCCGCTTCGTTTGCGCCACCGTGAAGCGGGCCACGTAGAGAGCCGATCGCACCAGTAATACAAGAATGCATATCAGAAAGCGTTGAGGCACAAACACGCGCTGTAAAGGTCGACGCGTTAAACTCGTGCTCTGCATAAAGGATAAGTGATACGTGCATCACACGCTCATGTAGCTCACTTGGTTTTTCGCCGTGCAATAAGTGTAAGAAGTGTGCACCGATTGAGTCGTCATCCGTCTCCACATCGATACGAACGCCATCATGGCTAAAGCGATACCAGTAACAAATAATGCTTGGGAAGCTTGCTAGCATGCGATCGGTTACTTTACCTTGCTCATCAAAGCTTGCTTCACCTTCAAGGTTGCCAAGCATTGAACAACCCGTACGTAATACGTCCATTGGGTGTGCGTCAGCAGGAATACGTTCTAATACTTCTTTTAATGCCTGCGGCAAACCGCGCATTGCTTTTAGCTCGCTTTTATAAGCGTCTAGTTCAGCTTGATTTGGTAAATTACCTTTAAGGATAAGGTGAGCCACCTCTTCAAACTGACAATTTTCAGCTAGATCCTTTACATCGTAGCCACGATAAGTCAAACCTGAGCCCGACTTACCTACCGTTGATAGTGCTGTTTTTCCTGCTACTTGACCACGAAGGCCCGCGCCACTTAGTACTTTAGCCATATTATTGTCTCCTGAATTTTTTACCTGCTGGGTATTGATATTTTGTGCTGCTGAGCAACCCTCAACAGCTTTAATTTTTACTTATTTTTACCTTCGGCGAATAATGCATCGAGCTTTTGCTCATAATCGTGATAGCCAAGGTAATCATACAAATCCATTCGGGTTTGCATGGTATCGAGTACCGCTTTCTGGTCCCCATTTTCTAAAATAGACTGATACACCAGCTCCGCCGCTTTGTTCATCGCTCTGAACGCACTCAATGGGTATAGCACCATATCTACGCCCCACTCACCCAGCTCAGCTTTGTTCCAAAGTTCTGTCTTACCAAACTCAGTGATATTCGCTAGGATGGGCACATCAAGTGCTTCGCTGAATGCGCGATAGTGTTCTTCAGTTTGTACCGCTTCTGCAAAAATGCCATCAGCGCCTGCTGCAACATAAGCTTTTGCACGTTCAATTGCCGCTTCTAGCCCTTCTTGTGCAAACGAATCTGTTCTTGCCATAATGAAAAAGTCAGGATCGGTGCGCGCATCAACTGCTGCTTTAATACGGTCAACCATTTCTTCTGTCGACACGATTTCTTTATTTGGACGGTGACCACAACGCTTTTGCGCTACTTGATCTTCCATATGTACCGCAGCTGCACCTGCTTTTTCCATATCTCGGATGGTTTTTGCAATATTGAATGCGCCGCCCCATCCAGTATCAATGTCGACCATTAAAGGTAGATCACAAGCCGAGGTAATGCGACTTACATCTGCAATTACATCATTTAGAGATGTCATTCCTAAGTCAGGTAAACCATAAGATGCATTAGCGACGCCACCACCAGAAAGATAGATAGCTTGATGGCCGATTTTCTTTGCCATCATAGCGCTATATGCGTTGATAGTGCCGACGATTTGAAGCGGTTTATTGGCTTTTAATGCTTCACGAAATTTTTTTCCTGCGCTCATGATGATGTTCTCTCTTAAAAGTGTGATTGATTGCTTGCTAACTTGGTTGCGATATTATTTTTAGAATATTGAATATGTCGACGCATCAGTATTTCTGCCAGTTCTGGGTCGCGATTACTGATTGCACGGACGATATGTTTATGCTCGTCAAATGCCGTAGTGACGCGGGGGCCGGCCATCCCTAACTGCACGCGATACATACGTACCAAGTGGTACAGTCCATTGACTAGCATTGAGATAAGGCTCGCATTTTTACTGCCAAGAATAATGCGGTAATGAAAATCGAGATCGCCCGCTTCTTGATAATAAGAATGTTGGTTTTTGACTTCATCGAATTGACTCGACAACAAACCTTCTAAGTCTTGAATTTCACTGTCAGTCATGTTTTGTGCTGCAAGCCTTGCCGCCATCCCTTCTAGTGCTTCACGGATCTGATAAAGCTCCATTAACCCTTCCGGTGTGAGAGTAACAACCCGCGCCCCTACATTGGCTTTACGTTCAACTAAGTGACATGACTCCAAGCGATTAATTGCCTCGCGAACAACCGCTCTGCTGACCTCATACTTTGTCGACAATTCCATTTCGCTGAGCTTAGAACCTGCCGCTATTTCCCCTTCTACAATTTCCTTACGCATACGAAAGAATGCTTTATCAGAAGAAGTAACCGCTTGCTCGTCAAAAAAGCTCATCATTAGTTAGCCAGTCTTAGTAATTTAAGTTGTAGACAATATAGTGCTGGTTGACGCGCACGTCAACCAACCAGACTATAAATTGTCGACAATTTATAATATAAGTAGTATTCACCATATTTATAGCTTGCGACAACTAATCAGTCTGGTGTATTTATCTCGATACGGTATCAGGAAAGGATTAATTGCATCGCTTAAAAATCATGCATATTATGAAGATACCTTTACTTTAGCCTGAAGATTACGATGCGGTGTTTTCAAATAGTAATACTTTCCCTGCTGCTAATAAGCGGCTTAGCGCAGGCGAAGATCTATACCGTACTGGTCTATCACGGTGCTAATCCTCCTTACTATTTTGAAGAACAGGGAAAACCCAAAGGTATTTTTGTCGACATTTTTCAAGAGTTGGCAAAACTGACTTCATACCAATTTGAGTTTATGCCGCTCTCTGTCGCCAGAGGACAGCGCTATTTCGACCAAGGAAAAATAGATATTGAACCTGGGATCAATAAAGTATGGCGGGCCGAAGCAGACGTTCCGGGGATTTACAGCATCGACTATGCCTTCTCAACCGAAGTACTGCTTGGGTATCAATCTCGCTGTGTAGGCAAGCATAGGCCTGAGCAGTTTTACGGCGCATTGGTCGGCAAAGTAAGAGGATATCGTTACGATAATTTTGAAGCGCACTTGGGCGAAGACAAGATCGTAGTTTATGAAAATGTATCGGAGAAAGAACTGCTCGCACAGCTTGAACATGAGCGTTTAGACTACATCATGATTGGCTCGGTGACAGCAGACTACTATATTTCACAACAACCAAAGTATCGCAAATTTCAGTCTTGCTATGAAATAAGCCGATTACCCGTACATATGCGCTTGCAGCCTCATCTAACTGAGCTACAAACGGAAATAAATATCGCCTTGCGACGAATTGTTAATGACGGAAAAATAAAATCCATCTATGCTAAATATAGATTAACGCGTTAACGTGTGGAGTTGTTTAGTAATGACGAATGCTGTTGTTGGACGTCTACTACTTTTTATTTTGCTGAATAGCCCGTTGCCCTTATGGGCTAAATTGCAGGTTGTTACGGAACTTTCTCCACCCAATCAAACCATAGAAAACCACCAAGTTGCAGGTTCAAGTACCGATCTGGTCAAAGCGATTTTAAAAGCAGCTGAACTCGAGGGACAGTTTTCTATTTACCCTTGGGCTAGAGCTTTTAAATTAGCGCAGCATGACAAACATACCTTGATTTATAGCATCGCAAAGACCCCCGCGAGAGAAGACAGCTTTCATTGGATTGGCCCCGTTGCTGTGTTTCATTTAGGGTTTGTTACCAATCGCTATCGTGAGGACATAAAAATTCAATCACTTGAGGATGCCAGGCAATACAAAATAGCAGTTCAGCGTGGTGATATCGCCGAAGGCACACTTAAAGCACTCGGGTTTAACTTTGTTCAAACCAGCGACATCGAAAAGTCATATGAATTACTCGTCACAAACCGTGTTGATTTAGTGATTGATGACCCGCGTTATATCAAAACCATGGCCTCGGAGCTTAACCTTCCAGCCGACCACTTTACCTTTTTATACGATGTGGAAGCACTCTCGGTAAAAGGTTACCTTGCAACGAACAACCAGCTTCCGTTAGCGATCGTTGAGAGACTACGTAGTGCATTTACTAAGATAAGTAAAACAGAAGCTTACCGACGCGTTTTAGAGCTGTAGCTAAACCCAATTGCTTTAGTTCAAAATACTCTCACGTATCTTGGTTTGTGTAGGTAGCAATTAACCATCGATGCTTTTCACAATACCAATACCAATACCAATACCAATACCAATACCAATACCAATACCAATACCAATACCAATACCAATACCAATACCAAGCAAGTAGCTCATCTTATAAAAAAGAGATAACATTTCAGCCTAAACCTGCCGATTACAGTAACGATTAGAAAGGAAAAACAGTGATTGAACGAATTGACACCAAACAACGAATGAGCCGTATTGTAAAACACAATGGTACTGTTTATTTATGTGGCCAAGTGTGTAAAGACGCAGAACAAGGAATTAAGGAACAAACTGAAACCATGCTTGAGAAAGTTGATGAGCTACTTATTCAAGCAGGCAGCGACCGCAAACACATTCTTTCTGCAACAATTTATATTAAAGACATGAAATATTTTGCAGAAATGAACGAGGTATGGGATGCATGGGTGCCTGAAGGTTATGCACCAGCTCGCGCTTGCGTAGAAGCGAGCATGGCCCGTGATGCATTGCTTGTTGAAATTTCGGTGGTTGCTGCAGAAATCTAGTCTAAAAAATATAAGCCTAGTTTAGACAAGGCTGACTGTTAATCTGTCAGATTTGGTTTTTAGATATTGATCAAATTTGACAGCCGTATTTGACGCAGCAGTGTCAGGTGGTAATGATACCACCTAAAGTAGTGTCCGGATTTATTGAACCACAACAGTGGGTGTCTTTGGTTTATTGTTATGGCGCTGAACTCAAAGCTAGTTCTTGTATGTCAATTAGGTCAACTTCCCTACCCAATATTCGCTTATACTCTACGAGATGATGTACTGGAATAACTGGCAGTTCGATGTCTTGATAGTATTTTACCACTGACTCTGAAAAGTGGATTTCAAGCTCATGCCAAGAGCCATCTAGAGCCGACTGTATCTTCGTATTTTGAGATAAACCGATTTCAATTTTCTGATTTTGGTAAACCAACTGGAAATACTCTAGATCCCAACCGAACTCTGCATAATGACTTAACGGTTTAGATATGAACTGCGATACGCGAGCTAAGACCTTATTTGCGTCGGAGTTGTGGATATAAAGGTCTATATCAGCGATTTCACGACTGCCACCATGAATCGTTGCAGCTAGCCCACCGACAATTTGATACTCAACACCCTCAGAATCCAAGAGTTCTTTGAGCCATTTCAAGGCTACTTTCACTTTATTACTCATCTAATTCCCTTAGCTGAATTTTGCCCTGCGCCATAACGCCCAATTAAGGTGTGAAGCACGCATCCACAATACTCAACTTGCCCCCCGTAAACACTAAACCAGACCCAAACAAAAAACGCCAAGCGTGCTGAATCACTCTTAAATTGTTTGTGTACGCCCGACATGGGCATTAACTAATGAGGTGAAAGTCCTCTGTAGGAAGATCACCGTTTAAATAACTGATTGTTATTAAACGATAACTACTAGCGAATGGCAAGTGCAAATCCGCGAGGGTTTGCATGGAGGAAGCCGCTAGCAAAATTGCGAGCTGATGAACAAAAACATCATACCAGGCGTAGGCTGAAGACGAGTTAGCACAAGATAACGAAGTCACGTGATCTAACGGCCACCGTAAATGATGCAGTTGTGCAATGAAAGTTAATGTTCTTATTCGGGGAGAGCTGGATGACATGCGGCCTGCGCTATCGCTGCGGAAAATACCAGTAAGTGGCTGGTCAATCAACCCCTTGGCGTTGCTATTTGGTTGCGAAATAGTCTACGAGCGAAACCACTGCAACACCCACCGATACGCACGCAGCGCAATTTAGAGCAATTTATTTTGTGATTATCCAGCAGTCAGCAGAAGGCATAGTAGCCAAACACCCATCGTAATGGATGGGACACGGTGAAGGCCTGAACATTTAACCGAAGGAATACTTCATGTCTTACTTACATAGCTATACGCCACAGCCCTGTGGTTCTGATATGCAGCGTAATGCAGTGCAATCAACCTTCAACTTTGATTTATTCGGACACGTTTTATCAAACGATAACCTTCAACGCGCATGGAAGCAGGTTAAAGCCAACAAAGGCGCAGCGGGTGTGGATGGTATGAAAATAGCCCAATTTATCGACTGGGCAAAACAACACTGGCAACAGTGCAAAGCTCAACTCGAAAATGGGACTTATCGTCCTCAGCCGGTCAAACGCGTTGAAATTGATAAACCCGATGGTGGAAAACGACAACTCGGAATACCCACCGTGGTCGACCGAGTTATCCAGCAAGCCATTACTCAGGTTTTATCGCCCATCATTGATAACACATTTTCAGATAACAGCTTTGGTTTTCGTCCTAATCGTAACGGCCAACAAGCTGTGAAGCAAGTTCAACAAATCATTAAATCTAAACGCAATATTGCGGTAGATGTCGATTTGTCAAAGTTCTTTGACCGAGTCAATCACGACTTATTAATGCGAAATTTATCACGTCATGTCAAAGATAAACGCTTGCTCAAACTCATTGGCCGTTATTTGAGAGCTGGAATTGATGACAATGGCACGCTAATTCCGAGTTTAGAAGGAGTACCGCAAGGCGGCCCTCTTTCTCCTTTATTATCCAACATTATGTTGGATGATTTAGACAAAGAATTGGAGCAACGAGGTCACCAATTTGCCCGTTACGCTGATGATTTTATAATCTTAGTAAAATCAAAACGTGCGGGCGAACGTGTACTTGCCAGCGTTACTCGGTTCCTTGAAACTAAACTCAAATTGCTTGTTAACACGGATAAAAGTCAGGTGGTTAAAACCACACAAAGTAAATTCTTAGGGTTTACCTTTAAACGTGGTGCAATCAAATGGCATGACAAAACCCTGCATAAATTTAAGCGACAGGTGCGCATTCTAACTAACCGTAATTGGGGCGTGAGCATGCAATATCAGTTGTTTAAATTAAGCCAATATCTAAGCGGATGGATCAATTATTTTGGTATTGCAAACGCATACCAGCAATGTGTTGACCTAGACCACTGGATAAGGCGCAGGATCAGGATGTGTTACTGGCGACAATGGCGAAAACCGAGAACTAAAGTGAGAAACCTGATGAAGCGTGGAGTTCATGTGCAAGCAGCCGTTGCCTGTGGCATCACAAGTAAAGGGCCTTGGCGCAGCTCCAAAACACCCGGTATTCAACAGGCTTTAAGCTTAAATTATCTGAAAAACGAGGGACTATATTCACTCAGAGACGGATGGATAAAAGTACATTACCCAAACGGGTAATCTGTTAGATGAAACGCCCTGTGCGGACCCGCATGCAGGGTGTTGTGGGGGCTGAGGGCTAGATACCCTCGGCTACCCGATTATGTCACAAACTGCCAAATTGAGTATTTTCATCAATTTGCCAATCCTCAAAATAATCAGCAGTAATCGGTTCTTTTGTATTTCCCCAACCAGTATAGGCACCTCTCAAGTTTGTACCTTTAAAAGTGGCACCCTCATACCAAAACTCACTAAAATCAGTGTTCCTCATATCAGCACCATCAAATTTTGTACAGATTCCGTTTGCATCTACAAGCAAAGCTCCATAGAGATTTGTATTGGTAAAATCAGAAAGTACCATTTCAGCACCAGTAAAGTTTGCTGATGATATATTAGCGCCATTAAAAGAAAGTCCGTTTAAGTTGAAATCGACAAAATCAGAAGAAGAAAAATTTGCACCAGCACTGTTAATAGGCTCTATATCAATGTTTGATTTTACTAGCGACAATAACATTTGAGCCCTTTCTGGACTGAGGTTTCTACCTGTTAGATCGCTGTTATTATTATCTCCTGCTAGTCTATGTACTTTTTCCACGTCCAAGTATGCATATGGCTTAAAAGATAAACTTAATGCGATTGCTCTACCTGATAAGGTAGGTGGCAATACATAATAAGTATTGTTTACTGTGGGTGGAATATAGTAATCAACACTCACATAATCACGAGGAGAACAATCTAAGCCGCTTGTTTGCCTTGTAACTTTGTCAAATTTTTCAATATTTTGATTAATTTGATCAAATATTGCAGTGAGCTCGAAAACCATACTTGATCGTCTAGTTGCTTCAACAATTACATTTTGTGTTTGAATTAACTTATTTTGTTCTTTAATCAAAGTATTTGATTGATATGCAACCCAAACCCCCAGAAATGAAACAGCCCCCATTCCAACTACCGCAGCATTAGCTGGAGTAAATAGTCTCCAAACGAGGGCTTTAACAGCTGCTATTCGTCTACTATCAGACTTTTCATATTTTCTTCGTGTTTCAATTACATTGAGAATTACCGGAATAAGTCGATGTTCTTGTTCTATTAATCGGGCTTCAATTTGAATTTCTTTTTCATCATCCATAACTATATACCTACGCTCGACTTAATAAGTGACATAACGCTCCAATAACCGGCTGGCGTACGCCAGTCCGGCGCCGTAGGCGCGTAGTTGATTGGCTTGTTAAGTTTTGCTTGCGCGATTAGCCCAATAATCGTGAACAAAGTTAAATTCATTAACCCAGCAAGATAATGTGTCAGACGTATCTCTACCTAACGACTGGGCCAATTCAAAGAAGCCTGGCCCAGGCTGCATATCCCCGGATTTATGAACTACAATTGCAGTCAACATCCCTCGACCTTCTGCATCTTCCTCAGAGCTAATCTCACCTAGCATATGGAACATTCTTGGATCGTGCGCCTCAATGGCAATTGCACTAATTTGAGCCGCCAATTCGGAGTAAGCAATACGCCCCTTTCTACGAGCGACACCCACTAAAACATCCTTTGCCTGCTCCTTAGCCTTATCCCAATCGGCTCCTTCGTAACCATGATCGTTTAACATAGAACTCCAATCTCTAAGAAAACTTAACAGCTTATTAGCATGAATTCCTGAATATCTCACTTATCCACAAGAGAAATGAATACAACATTCAAGCTAACTTTATTTAATATTTTTAGTAAGTTACCAGCCAAACTTTGTCATTTCAACATGCAAATTACCTGAAAAAACGAGTTGGGACTTATCCGAGCCACAAATTGGCTCGCTAAGAACAAGTTGCAAATAGCTAACATATTAAAAATACTCAGTTTTAAATGGCACTTACGAGATATCCGAGCCTTTTAATTTCTCGTTATTGATCTTTTCTTAAAACATTAGGCAGCTTACCTTGCAATTTTGTTACCTGTCACTTATAACTGTATAAATAAACAGTGAACAAAGGATTCAAAATGCCTAGATCACCATTTTTAGAGTCTGTTAGGCTAGAGCTTAGAACAAAACGCTATAGCATCAGAACAGAGAAGTCCTACCTATTTTGGATTAAGTCCTACATTTTGTTTAATGATAAAAAGCACCCTGAGCAAATGGGCAATCAAGAAGTTGAGCGTTTTTTAAACCACCTTGCGGTCAACAAGCAAGTTAGTAGCGCAACGCAAAACCAAGCGTTGTGTGCCCTTATTTTTTTATATCGCTATGTGATACAGCGGGAAATTCAAGGGTTAAAATACACGCTAACTAAAAAAGAGCAAGCAATCCCATGTGTACTAACTCATGAAGAGGCAATGATGATTATCTCTAAGCTACATGGCAAGTATCAATTAGTCGCATCTCTTCTTTATGGTTGTGGGCTCAGAATAAACGAAGCCTTACACCTGAGAATAAAAGATATCAACTTTACTAATAGCACTCTATTTGTATTTAGAGGAAAGGGCAAAAAAGACCGATATACGCTGCTGCCCAAGTCATTGCATTCGCAATTAACGGCGCAAATCGAATATGCAACCATGGTACATCAGCAAGATATAAAAGCGGGCTTTGGTTTTACATCTTTGCCTGTATCTCTTATCAAAAAATATAAAAATGCAGCTAAAGATCTTTCATGGCAGTACCTTTTTCCTTCCACTACTCGCTGTCAGCACCCCCATGATGGCTATATTTGCCGGCATCACATACACGAAACCGCTTTTAGAAAACAGCTAAGGAGCGTCGTTAAGCAATGCAATATCCCAAAACAAGTTAAAGCTCATACTTTCCGACACACGTTTGCAACACAACTATTAATCAACGGAACCGATATCAGAACTGTTAAGGAGCTTTTGGGCCACACTGATATTCGTACAACTGAAAGATATACTCATGTTATTGGCACAAGATTTGGCACCACCCTCAGCCCACTGGAGCAACTTTAAAACTTCATAACCTTCAATCACTTATCCACTTAAGTATTTGCTTTTTTCACAAATTTCGCCGTAACCATCATTTCACCTACGCCATCAACCTTGCAGTCAAGTTCGTGGTCTTTTTTATCCAGCACACGCCTTACCAAAGCCTTGGTGCCAATCTTAATGACTTGTGAGCTGCCTTTAATCTTAAGATCTTTAATCACAGTGACTTTATCGCCATCAGCTAATAGTGTGCCGTTGGCATCTTTTACTTGAATGTCGTCCTCGGTAGCAGTCGCGTTAGGATCCCATTCGTAAGCACATTCAGGGCATATTAGCTGACTTTGATCTTGATAAACATATTCAGAATTGCACTTGGGGCAAGCAGGTAAAGACATAATTAACTGTATCACTTTTTAGGCTGTGTATCATGGACATATGATACTGTAAAAGTGAGTGGAGCGTCCTCTATATTCTTCTTTAACTCGCTATTGAATTCAGAACAGCTACCCAAAATGTTGCGGCACGATAATTGCTCAATTATTGATCTATATTTCATCATATAAAGGATTACCTATGCTTGTTAGCCAAACCCAGGAGGTTGGATCACCAGAAACTTATAGCACAGCCATAGCCCGCATCAACCAAAAGAGGCTGAAGCAGTACAGAAAGACACCCGAGTCTCCATTAGCCAAACCGCAAACTGTGCCGAACATAATTGGCAAACTATTGCCTCTAACTACAACGTTCACAACATTTCAGCTGCGGAAGTACGGGCTATATCCCGAGAACTATTCGAAGGAGGATTTATTGATTCAGGCCAAATGATGGCTATCGGCGCGCCAATATCAATAACTGAAAATCCTCACGAAAAAATCAATTTACTTGGTGATATGAAGCGTACATTTGAAATCTCAGCAGCTAGCGGCGGGCTCAATAAAACATCGCGAGAGATTTATGCTTCGGCGATCAATACGCTTGAACATCTCGCCAAGACACACAGAAATACAATGCTAATTTGAGGGGTTAATCTGTCTAGCCGCGCTATACAAGCTTGTTCATTATTCACTCAACCCGAGGGAGCAAATAGCAAAATTTTAGGCACAAAAAAAGCAAGCCTTAGCTTGCTTTTTCTTCATCAATTAAGCGATTAAAGCTTAACGATGTTCTCAGCTTGAGGACCTTTCTGGCCGTCAGTAACTGTGAATTCTACTCTCTCGCCTTCAGCAAGTGTACGGAAACCGTCACCTTTGATTGCGCTGAAGTGTGCGAACACGTCAGGGCCATTTTCTTGAGCGATGAAACCAAAACCTTTAGACTCGTTAAACCACTTAACGGTACCTGTAAGAGTGTTAGACATAATACTAATCCTGATATAAAAACAAAAACCAATGCTGCGCATTGATGAGCTATGCCCATGTGGGCGCATAGACCTAAATTTGTAGAGTGGATAAAACTTCAGGACGGTACTACTACAAGCAAACACTTATACAACAACGTAATGGAGATTTTAAAACACTGACTCAAATTCTGTCTATGAACATCATATAGGGATTCCGCCCTAAGTCAATGTATTTTTAATCATCAATATGACTTGCTAATGACAAATATCAATATTTTTTTCACGGCTTTTTCAACACCCTATTTTTTAAACACATTATTCCCCTAACCCTGTGTAAATAATAGAGATTGCAATAAAATATTCATAAAGCTAGAGAGGCTTTTTTGACTCTAATTCCCGAATTAATTGCACCACTTGCTCGACAACCACTTGCGGGGCATTCATAGGTACCGTGTGGTCACTCCCCTTGGCTATAATTAGCTCAGAATCACAATGTGATGCCAACGCTTCTTGTCCTTCTCGCCATGCTTTAACATCGCGCTGAGTTGGATCAAATGGTCTTTGGGCAACGATAACACGACACGGTATATGATCAGGTGCTTGATGCGCCCGAACACTCGCAACGGTTTCACTTAGCGCTTGAGTTTCCCGGCGCAGAGCTTCACCGAAGGTATTTTCTGGCAGAGTACTCAAGGGTTTTAGTAGCTTATCCTGCGCTAAGGCATGGGTTTTATCGATGAAGTAAACGGTCACAGGGTCAACATATAACAAGCCTGCAACTTGATCTGGATAATAGGTGATGTAGTTTTGCATTACATAGTATGCGTATGAATGACCGACATAAATAAATGGCGGCCGAATATCAAGTGTTCTCAACACTTCACGAAGATTACGATTATCCGTATCAATACTATAAGCTCTGCGGCTAAGCTCGCTTTTGCCATAACCTTCACGGTTATAGGCCACCAATGCATTGGGTACTTGCTGCGCGAGACCCATCATTACTGGTGTCCAATAAATGGCAGGCGCTGCAGAGCCACTTTCAAAAACAACGGCAGGTTCATTGCCCGCAACATGATAAACCTGCAAAGATACTTTGTTCGCAACCACGATGTGCTCTTGAATATCGCGTTCAAGTGCAATCTGTGCATAAGCACTATTAACGAACAACAACCCCAATAAAGTTAGCGTGCGATACATATCGTTTCCTTGATATCTATAGTTCGACTCTAAAGTTAGCAGCTAGATGCACCATAAGCTAATGACATTTTTGCTGCATCTCCCCCTTTATTTAAACAAAGTAAAAGCGGCGCTTAAAACTCAAATTCCAATGCGAGTCTAAAGCTATGATCTTTGCCGGATTGGCTGATCTCCGAAATAAAACCCGCTTCCCATTTCAGCTGTTTTTGACCTTCGAATCGATGCAATCCGATAAACCCCGGACCAACACCAAAAAAGTCTTCTCCGACATAGACTTCAATTGCAGGCTGAAAAGCACTATACAAGCGGTAGCGCAGTTGCGCTCTAAACTCAGATTCCCACTCATCCTCAATGTCCTTACCCCACTCCCTCACCAAAAATGCATTCATGGTAAGGCTCGTGCGGCCAAATTCCTTCTCAAATAAAAACCCTGCGGTTGCTTCATAGGCATCGAGTTTATGGCGTTTTTCAAGCTCGAACAACATGCCTATATCCGCCCAGTAGCGCCCTTGCTCTACAAATTGCCACCGCGACTCTAGCTCGTAAGCTGCCAAGTCAAAATTGCCCTCATCGTCACGCTCACCTATTGCGTAACCTTCGATGGTCATTGTCTCGGTGAGGCTCCAACCAAGTCCTAAACGCTGTGCCAACACATTCCCTTGCTCGGTTTGGCGAGATAGTAGTCGCCACTCCAACTCACGTTCAAGCGGTAAAACGTATGGATGATAAACTTTGTCCACCACCATACCATCCGCTTTTGCACTAAACGCTACAATCCCAAAGAAACTCACCAGCAGCGCGAGTAAAACATTATTTCGCATGCGCTGTTCTCCAATATGTACATCCCAAGAACGTAATCAACGCGCCTCCAAACCCTGCAAGCGTCGCAGCATTTGGTGTTGCTTCATACCCCACTAATACTCTTAGCACTCGACCAACAACACTGTGTTCGTCCACAATTTGTCGCAAGTCAATTTCAAGTCTGGCGGCACTAATTAAGTCCACTTGAAGCGCCAAGTCCAATGCAATCGACACCTTACTCGCACCGTGTAAAGCCAATAACAATAGCAACAACCAAGGTAAGTGCTTACTCTTCAACCAATCAAGGAAAAAGAAGAGTAGAATAGAAAAGCTCAAACAGATCCCCACACCGAGCGAGGTGCCAATAGCGAGGGTTTGACCATCCGCTGGCTTTGAGTAAGAGAACGCAAAGCTTGCCAAATGGTGCAAATACAGTACCACGGCTAATCCAAAGGCCAAGGCAGCAAGTGCCGTACGTCCGGTGCGTTTTGTTGCAATCATTAAGCAAAATAAACTGAGTAGCAGTCCTATTTGCAATAACTCGAACCCGCGATAATCAAAACTCGAGGCTATTTCTCCACCCAAAAACCATATGCCAAAACAGCCGACTAGCCCCGCACTCAACGCGATGAGTGTCGTTTTAAGTGGTAGAGCAGCATTGGTACATTGTGCTAATAGTACCCAAAGTACAGTTACTGGTAATAATTGGTTCACGCTCACTACCACCGCATTAAGAAGCATTGTTTGGATCCTTCACGATAACGATACCTTGTGCTGTATTTGGTGAAAATTCACCAAAAAAACTATATTCACCGGGTGCTAGCGGGCCGATATAAATCACACTTTTACGGTTTGGAAAGAGCACTTTTTCACGATTAAGATCAAAACTGTCAAACTCTTCAACCTGAGGGTCTTGATTTTCGATGATGAGCTTTACTTTACGATTTGCCGGAACCTCAACTTGTGCAGGTGTAAACAAATGATTTTTAAGAATAATGGTATAACTTTCTTCCGCCCACAAGGCGAAACTACAGGTCGCCAAAGGTAAACCAAGCGCGAAAGACAGCGAAGAGACCTTAGTCCTTAGCATCCAGCCCCCTCGGTAAATTTACACAAACTCTAAGCCCACCTAAATGACTGCGAGCAAAAGAGATATCTGCATGATAAATTGCAATTATATGATTGACTATCGCCATTCCTAAACCTGCCCCTTTTTCCCCTGAAGGGTGTTTATCTCCACCAACGCGATAAAATCTGTCAAAAATTCGTTCTATTTCCGCATCCGACATACCACAACCCGAATCATCGATTTGCCATACAACCCGCTGCGCATGCTGCTGAATTTTTACTTCTATGTCACCTTCAATTGGCGTGTATTTAATAGCATTACCAATTAGATTAGAAAATAATGTGGTTAATGTGAACTCACAGCCCTCTATGGTCGCTTCTGACGCTTCTAAGCTGATATTTTGTGATTTTTGTTCAATTCTCGGGTAACAGTTAGCAATCAAGTCTTGAGTTAATACCACTAAGTCTTGCTGCGCAAATTGCTTATGCCACAGTTCTGGCTCTGTACGCGCTAACGTCAGCATTTGCTCAACCACATGGTTTAGCTGCTCAAGCCCTTTTGACATAGCAATGGCACTGGGATGCTTAGTATCGTGCGTTAAATTATGCAGGTGGATTTTTAAGCTTGCGATCGGCGTTTTTAACTCATGAGCGGCATCGGAAGCAAAATAACGCTCTTTAAGATACGCGACTTCAACTTTTTGAAAGAGGTCATTTAGCGTCGCGATAACGATTGCCACTTCCGCTTTGTCGCTTTGCACTGCCAGCTGCGTAAAGTCTTTGGGGTTACGTCGTCTAAGCTCTCTAGAAAGATCTCGTAAAGGCTTTAACGCCGTATAAATAATCCATGCGATAAACACCGCAAGAAACGGCATGATCACCACCAATGGCGTCATTGCGGAGACAATCATGCCTTCAGCAAGGGCAAAGCGCTTTTGTACCGGCTCAGCCACCAGTATTTGCCTTTCGCCAAACGCTTCACTGAAAGTTCTGAGTCTAGTTGCGCCCACATTTTGGGTGCTAAACCCAGCATGATATTTAAGCTTATTTTTGTACTTAGCAAGTAGCTCACTGCCCGCAACAACTTGATTGTGCTCAAGGACTAAAAAGTAAAATGCGTTGTTACCCGCACTACTGGGCAAGGTAGTCGCAGTAACTTGAGTATTAACGAGTGTTGCGATGGACTCTAAATGGCTGTCTAATTGTGCTTGTGCCATCGCCATGCTGGAATGATAACCCCGTAGCAGGGCCATGGATGCAGTCAGCACCAAAGCTGACACTAAAATTAGGGTCAACTTTCTCGTTATTGAAGCACCTCCAAGCGAGCTTCTCGTGCCCACTAAGCCCCCTTGCCAACCACGTAGCCAATGCCACGCAGCGTTTTGATAAATCCGTCGGGCATTTTCTTGCGGAGGTGGTGAATATGCACCTCAATAGCATTAGAGCCCAAAGCTTCTCCCCAATCATAGAGCTTAGATTCTAACTGAGTTTTAGACAGCACACGGCCGCTGTTTTCCATCAGCGCCTTGAGTAGCATATATTCTTTACGAGGTAATTCTTGAGCGCTACCACTTACAAGCACCTCGTGACTGGCAAGATCTAACACGACATCGTTGCAGCTCAAGGTGCTGCTCACTTGTTTGGTGAAGCGTCGACCAATCACCCGTAAACGCGCAAACAGTTCTTTTGGCTCAAACGGCTTAGCCAAATAGTCATCAGCCCCTAAATCCAGCCCTGCAATTTTATCATCAAGACTATTTCTCGCCGTTAGAATGAGCACAGCGGTTTGCGATTTGGTTTTTTTTAGCGCCCTGAGTACCGCTAAACCATCTCCGTCGGGTAGACCTAGGTCAAGCACCACCAGCTCAAATTCACCAGATTCAACAAAACTGATTGCTTGTCTTTGCGTCGACGCATGCTCAATGGCATACCCTTCTTTTTTGAGTGATGCGATGAGCCCCTGTGCCAGTAGCTCATCGTCCTCTACAAGTAATAGCCTCATTTATTCCTTCTTTTTAGCTTTTTTTCGACTTTAGCCAGTAGCTGTGCCACTTCTTCTTGACGGTATTCATCGGCTTTTTCTCTACCCGGACGGCTTGGCGCATTCTGCGCTTTTTTTAAGTGCGCAAGTGCGGCACTATAATCACGTTCGTCATATAAAAACTGTGCATAGAAATAGTTTACATCAATTCCTGCCGGATTGATCGCTAATGATTCTTGGAACAGCTTTTTCGCCTTTTTATCGCTGCCAAACCCAATTGGCCAGCCTGGGACCTGAGCATAGAGCGTGCCTAAACTCGTTAATGCAGAACCAGACAGTGCGTTTTTATCAAGTTCAATGGCTTTTTCGAATGAGGCTTTTGCATCTTTGGCAAGACCAAGCGCCCCCAAGCCACCTTTCGCTCCTGCAAAGCTCGACTGCACAATACCACGCCAGATGTAAGCTTCAGCGCGATCTGGATATTGTTCAACAAATGCCACGCACTGCTTAACCAGCTCTTCAAATGCTTTTTCTTGGGCATCGCCTTCGGTTTCATAATTTACCGTTGCCCATTTAGTTTGGACTTGGCTAAGATCATCGTCAAATGCTGCCCAAGCACCTTGACTGAATACCAGTAATGTTGCTGAAGCTAACAAGGTTTTTAGTGCGTTCATCGTAATGACTCCTTAGTGGAAAAAATGGTTTGGATGGTTTTCACTTTTTTGATTAATGCGTTATCAACAAGCTCTGGTAGCAAGCCATTGAGTCTCGCAAAAAATCGTTCAGGAAAACCAATGGCAGCACGTTTGGTGTTGCTATGGAGCAATTTCATAAAGGCTTGTGCGACGACCTCTGGCGAGTCCATCTGATTGCCGAGTGCATGGTTTACAGCTGTCGCGCGGTCGTCATTCATTTCAGTTGTGGTTGCGCGTGGCGCGAGATATTTAACCGCTACTTGGTTATCGAGCTCCCGCGTCAGTGCCTCTGTAAAACCACGCAAACCGAACTTGCTTGCGCAATAACTGCTTTGATATGGAAAGCCGATAGAGCCAAACGCTGAACCTAGGTTAACTATGGTGCCATGACTTGAGATCAGTTGTGGTAAACAGGCTTGACTAACTAGCATGGGCGCCAATAAATTCGTCTCCATCTGCTTTTTTAAGTCAGTTGGTAAAATTTCAGCAAACCCAGCCATGGTGTTAATGCCCGCGTTGTTGACGAGTAAGTCAACCCCACCCATAGTCGCCGCTTTTCTCGCGATTTGTGTCGCAGCGTCCTCAGCGGTGATATCCAAAGCAAGATAATCGTGTTCTCCGGATAACCCCGCTATCACCTGCTTTAATTTTTCGCTGTCTCGACCAATCAGCAAACAACGCCAATTATGCATGGCCAACTGTTTACTAATGGCCCGACCGATCCCCCGAGATCCCCCGGTGATAACGGCAAGTTTTGTTGCTTTCATCAACCTACCTCCGCAAATTCAACACCTGCAGGCACCGCTTCAATATTGCGGAATATGTCGCCGTACAAGCGATAAAACTGTTTAGCGCTGTGAATAATGATCGCTTGCTCTTTTTCACAGCTGATCTTGTTCATCAGCCCTGCAAAAAAGTCAATATGCTCAACATCTAACGCGCCATGAGATGTTAAATAGGAAAATGCGCTACGAGGCAGACCAAGTTTCTTCGCAATTTGACGAGCTGCATCATCGGCAAGTGCGATGGAAGTGCCCTCAAGCACATTAACCATGCCAAAAAAGCTCAATGGATGTTTACGAGCGATACTGTCGTACGCATAAGACACCATCATTTCAGTTGCGAAGCTTGGCATGCTATGACGTATTACTTCTTTATCCACACCACAGGCGGCAATATCATTAAGGATCCACTCTTGGTGTCCCATTTCTTCTTCGATGTAATGCCCTATCGCTTCTCGCAACCATTCTTTACTGTCATCTAGTCTTGCGCCACACGCCATAAGGAGTGGTACTGTGTGCTTTACGTGATGAAACGCCTGCTGTAAAAATGAAACGTATTGACCTTTGGTGATCTGACCATGAAAAACATCATGAATAATGGGTGCGCTTAGAAGATATTGGCGCGCTTGTTCCGTTTCGGATTGTAGGGTTTGGTAAAAGTTACTCATTGTCGTTTTCCTTTTAAACCGAAGCTACGGGCTCTGCCGCTTCGTATTGATTCTGGGAGTAAAGCGCTGAAATTTGCTGCGCGAAATTAGCTAAAATCACGTCGCGTTTAGGTCTCCCGTTCGCGGTAAGCATGCCGTTACCTACCGAAAAGGCTTCCTCTACGCGCACATAACATTTTATTTGGGCGTAATCAGGGAGTTGCTGGTTGGCAAGCTCAATGGCGTTATCAATCACAGCAGCTGTTAGTTGTGTCGGGGTGTAAATAAGCGCCGTTAAAAATGGCTTGCCATCACCCACCACCACGCATTGCAGTAAAGGTACATAAGCAAGCAAAACGGACTCCGGCCACTCGGGAGAAATATTGCGTCCAAAGCTATTGATCAGAAGATTTTTTAGCCGACCTTCGATGACAAAATGCTGCTCACGCTTGGACACTCTATCGCCGGTTTTTAACCACGCATCTTGGGCTATCGCTTCGCCGCCTAAGTAACCTAAAAAGTTATTACCTTTGATCTCTAACTCATCTGCCACAATACGTGCCTGAATATGAGGCAGTAACTTACCAACGCTGCCATCTTGCTCACCAGTATTCAGTGCAACAACAGACCCCGACTCGGAAAGCCCATACCCTTGAAACACAGGTAAGCCCAGCCGTTTAGCTTGCTGTAGCAGTTCAGTGTCAACTTTAGCGCCACCGACCGCAATAAAGCGTAAACTTGCGGGGGGTTGCCACCCTTGCTGTGCGGCACTTAGCAGGCAACGCAGCAGCTCAGGCACTAAAATTAAGCTATTTGGTTGTACTTCACTTATCTTTTGCAGCAACTTTTGTGGATATAGCAACTGGCTGCCCGAAAAGCCTAGCGACGCAAGTTCGGTTACCTCAACCATGCCACCACTGAGTAGCGGCGCATACACACCCGCGATGTTTTCTAGCAACACCGGTAGCGGCAATAAACATAAGTGCTTAGGCCGATTAAGTGCGATGGTTTCGCATAAACTACTCGCCACGACAAGCTGGTTTTCAACCGACAGACATACGCCTTTTGGTGCGCCTGTTGAACCTGAGGTATAAGTGATCTTTTGCGTTTTAGGAAAATAGGCTCCCGTACTTTCACACCTAGTTTTATATACATAGATTGCTTGACCATAGACATCTAACACCGAATATTCAGCGCTATTTTCAAGCTTGGTATCGCTGATCAACCAGTTTGCTTTTGACTGCTCAAGGGTGTGTTCAACTTGCGCTGTGGTAAAGAAATGAGGTACTGGAATAGACACTTTATTCGCTTGTAATAGTGCAAAATCTACCAATAACCAAGCGATAGAGTTGTCTAGAGAGACCGCAACACTCTCGCCACTCATCACAATAAAGCGCTCAGCCAATGCTTGCGTGTAAGACTTTACCTCAGCAAAAGTGAGACGAGTTTGCCCTTGTTGTAAAAGCACATCACTGTCTTGATGTGGCAGTTTTTTTAAGAAATCACACATATAAAAATGCCTCTTTTAAGCTCGCGATTTCGACCTCGAGTCCTTGTAGTAAGTGTTGATACATTTCAGTGTTTGTGATCACCTGCAGGGCTTGATATAAATCGACCGAACAAACCATGGGAGCACATTGGTAATAGCTGCCATAATCTTTGGCTGAGGCGATAGTGCCGTGTGCCAAAGAAATCTTGTTAACCTCGACTTGGCATAACTTCATCAATGCACGCACTTGTTTGGTTGCCGTAAACACCAAGTAGCGGATATCACTCTCAAGCAGTGCTTGAGTCAGTACAATAAAGTGGCTTAACGTTGCCATTCGGCCTGTTGAGAACAAATTGCCAAGTTCTGCGATATGATGACGATCTGAAACCGTTGAGAGGCACTGCTCTACCGCACGATTAAGATACTGCTCCACAAATAATGCGTCTTTGGCTGCAAATCTAAGACCTAAAAAGCAATCGCTTTGGCGGTAGTTTAAATGGCTTAAAAGGGGATAATACTCATGAATGTCAGCGCCAAAAGCATGGGCAAAACCACTGTGGATAGCGTGCTCCAATTCAGCGCGCGCACCGCAAGTCTTGTTTGCCCATCTAAGACGACTTTGTGAGTTTGTTGCTTGTAGTGCTTCACCCATCGTTTTCACACCTTTCCTGTTCTGATGTAAAAACTTTAAAAAGCGAAAATTAAGAAAACCTTAAGTTTGAAAAAAGGCGGAAAAAATTTTTCGAAATACGCATTCCAGTTTTAAAACGCTTGCTTTCGGCTAATCACAAATACGGCAACGAGCGAGACCAAAATAAACAGTGCGGCGAGTAAAAAGGTCATTGAAAATGCCATATTCAGCTGTGCAGAGCTTGCCAAGGCCGCACTCTTTACCTGCAACAACAGGCTAAATACACCACCAAGTAATGAGGCTCCAGTCATTAGCCCTAAGTTTTTACATAAATTAATGAGCCCTGATCCCATGCCCTTTTCTTTTTCGGCTACTGTCGTCATCACAAAGGTATGGTGAGCCGCTAGAAACAACTGCCTTCCGGGAGTTAACACAAATAACGCGACAACATAGCCATAAAGTCCAAATAATGAAGGTAGGATTGCAAAGCTAATTGTCCCAATGAGGATCATCAGCAAGCCCAAAAACATGGCAAACGCGATGCCAAAATGATCAACCACCTCGCCTGACGGATAACCAGCGACAGCAGCAATACAAGGTCCAATAGACACAATAAGACCAACCGTGACCGGGCTCAGCCCTAACGCATAAGTGAGATAAAAAGGCCCGACAACTAATGTCGACATCGCGATGGCGTCAACTATAAAGCTCACGATTAACGAGGTGTTGCGTAGCTTGTGTTTCAGAAAAGCCAAACTCACAAGTGGAAATTGAGCATGCTTTTGGCTTTGTACAAAACAGTAGATAAAAGCCACTGAAAATAAGAAAAATACGCTATGCAAGACAAGACTAAACGAACTACTCGATGGCATAGCCAACACATAAAATAGGCATGACGCCGACAGCCACACGCTTCCAATAACATCAAAACGTTGTAGCTCAGGTGGATTTGCGACATCATCAGGCAGAAATCTTGCTATTAAAAAGTAAGCTGCACCACCAAGCAATATCATCAACCAAAAAGTGAACTGCCATGATAACCACTCTAGCATTGCGCCACTTAGCAATGGCCCCAGTGCCGTGCCAATCGCAGCGGTAGTACCGAGTAGCCCCATTGCAAGTCCAACTTTACGCTTTGGCATCACAACGCTTGCCAGTGCAAATACTTGAGATAATAACAGCGCAGCGCCAATGCCTTGGAACAGCCTAGCAGCAATCAGCATCCAAAGATTTACGCTCAGTCCAGCGACAATGGAACCCACACAAAAGACGCAGATCCCAATGCGAAGTGCCCTTTTTCGGCCAACACTATCTCCAACAGCGCCAGCACCAAGAATAAACGCGGTAAGCGAAAGCAAATATGCCACAACGACCCAATTCACCAATGCCTGCCCCACGCCAAACTCCTCAGCAAGTGTTGGCAACAAGACATTGATACTACTCATGCCAAGCGTAGGCAAAATGAGTACCACAGCCAAGCTGAACAACACCCGCTTTTGTCCGGCCCCCAGAGCAATTTTATCCTCTGTATTTACCGTATCTTCTAACATGCGTTACCACTCCTACCATTGCGCCATGCTAATAAGTGGTGACTGTACTACTTCAAGTGAACTTGAGGTCAAGAGTGTGGTTGGGTTTGAAGCTTGATTGGCTTAACTGGATTAACTGGATCAACTGGATCAACTGGATCAACTGGATTAGCAGCAAAGCCTTAGATAGTTTTAGCGAATCGAAAGCCAGTAACTTAATGTGCTGAGCAGCAGTGATTGGACCTCCGCCACAGCACTTTGATTATTAAGTTCCTAAAACCTTGTCGCTATGTTATTTATCACATTTTGAAACTGTAATTGTTGTCCAAAAACCTCTATTTTATGAATTACTTGCGCTTCAAGAACAAACGCTATCCCGTGTGTTTCCTCTTTGTTGTAACTACTAAATATCGTAATTTCTTGAATAGATTTTTGTTTGACATTCTGTATTTGATAGGTGCTTGCGACCTCTTCTGAAAGTATCTTGAGCCAAGCAGGCAATTTCATTCTTGAATCGACCTCAAATAAACTCCGTATAAATTGATGTTCATGCCCAGATAAATCAACAGCAGGTACAAACTTTTGCGGATCTAAAGTTTCGTGAAGTAATTTACTGTCTTTAAACGCTAACACTAACGTTTCAGACACATGCGAAATAGCGATAGGTAAGTCAACCTTTAACTTGACGACCTTCGATAAGGTAAGCTCTTGAGCGCTAACCTGCATGCCCCAAAGCAATAGAAAAGTTGCAAATATCATCCTTATCATGCGTTGTTCCTTTCAATTTATTTTATGTGATTGCCGCAAAGCGATTTAGCTTTCAGAGATCTCCTTGCAAGCAACTCGCTTTTGATTGCATAAACGGCAAATAGCCTAGGGCCTGTTTATCTTTCAAGTTTGTTTTTGCAGCAGTTTGATTGGTATTTATACAAGGCAGAGCCTGCGTCGCATAGTTATTCTATGTGAGTCAGGTGATAACACAGTAGAAATGCCAATCAAGCGCTGCCCTTTGGGTTCACTTGAGTGCGCTTTGCTCATTGTTGCTCAACTTTTGCCTAGATTACTAGGCGGCAAGTCGAGCGTCGCAACCAAAACACACTCAGGAGAACAAAAGTCAAACAGCAAAGGTCAACAGGCCCTACAGCACATAAATTAACTTTACCTTAATGCTGTTACCTCACAAACTTGATTGCACCAGTCACACTTCTTATCAATCATGTTTCCGAACTAATTTGCAATATTTTTGGCGTCATAGCATGACAATAACCTTTTGTTTTTATTTATTTTAATTTGGTGAGCGTGCAGATATTTTTGAGGGAGAGAGCGTAGTATAAAACAGGTACATTTATTGATGCATTGAAAAGAAAGTTTCAGTATGATGATTTATTGGCCACTTTGGAAATAATAATAAATAAGGAATAATGATGAAATACCTTGCCATTTTTTTGCTCATGTTTGCCTCTTTTCAGAACCATGCGGTTGTCAAAAGACATGATGTTGACCCTGACTTGTATAAGGTTAACAGCATTCCGCAGTTTTATGTTGATATGCCATTTCAAGGCGGTTCGGTGTTAATCGATAAGCATTGGTTATTGGCACCAGCTCACGTCATTTATACGTTTATGTATGACTACCAAGACAAACCTATCATGGTGCATGGCGTTGAAAATCAAATCGCACAAATCATTATTCACCCGGATTACAAAAAGGTAGAAGGTGACTGGAGTGAAGGCGACCCGGCACCGCTTATGGAGCAGCTAAATAACGCCAAAGACATTGCGTTAATTCGCTTAAGTAAGCCTGTGACACACATTCAACCCATCGCTATATATGAGGGAAATGAAGAGTTAGGCATGGAAATAACCGGGTTTGGTCGCGGCGCTATCGGAACGGGAATAACGGGTGAAGAGCACGACTCTGAGGGACCAAGCTTAACTACCTATGCATGGTACCAAGTCACCAAATTTTTCTCAGATTGGGCTTTCACTCAAGACGACTATCAAATGCATGTTTACAACAACGTGATCACAGAAGCAAAAGCACACTGGCTCAGATTTACCTTCGAACAAGGAGCCGATGCGCTACCGTTAGAAGGCACTATAGGCTCAGGAGATAGCGGCGGCGCAGCAATCATTTATCAAGGCTCAACTCCGGTATTGGTTGGATTAGCTGCATGGAGAGAAATTGAAGGCGATTTGGAAAATTATACTTTAGGAAAATACGGTTCAACCGCAGTATTAACGCGTGTATCTTATTACCAAGATTGGATAAATAAGCATATCAATAAAGGCCAGTAGCAGGTAAAGCGCGTCTAAAAGCAAACCATAAGACGGTTGCTAAATTTACGAAGGTAATAAGGTATGTTGATCGTTGTGATAAAACAGCCACTGCGACTAAAAGCTTACAGGAATGGTTTGCCAAGTAGTGACAAGTCTTTGTTAAATTTAAGCTTGTCTCTGCTTCCCTTTGAGCTTTAATAAACAATAGCAAGCTAAATGATAGGCTCTTTGGCGTCATTGTATTGTAGTTTATCATTTACAGCCTCATTCTGCTCCAATACATCATGTCTAAAGTACCTAGCCGACAGCACTTTTCTATTGGCAACACCCAGCTTGTCGTAAATGTTTCCACAATGAAACTTCACGGTATTTGATGAAACATGCAGCTCAAATGCAATGTCTTTATAGGACTTCCCTGATAATAAAAGTAGTAATACATCACGCTCTCGGCTTGATAATTTAGAAAAACAGCAAGACACACCCACCTCCTTGATCACATAAAAATTACCTTTAAACTCAACATTAACATTCAAATACTTTCACCTCAATAAAAACAACCCTTCATTTACTTTCATATTGATAGCAGCTGTTATCTGAAGCGGTATACATCAAACAATTTTCGGCGCAACAGCATCACTCGCAACTCCTCAGCAGCTATAACCATTTGGCAAAAGTTGGTCGCCTCAAAACTACCCACTTAGATAGTTTCATTTAACTTACGTACTGATAAATTAAAAGTTCAGCATTAAGGTACAAAAGTAAACATTATTAACTTTTAAGGCCAATAAGAGCTGATTGATATGACAACGTCACTACGAGTGAATTACGAAGTAATGCCTCCAGACATAGACTTCTGTAATTCGAGATATTAATAACAATCTTTTACAAGGAAAGCTCATGATAGAAAAAAGTAATTTATTCAACCAACTACAACAACACGAGGGAAAGGTAACAGAAAGCCCACTAGTGACTAAGCTACTAGAGCCTGAAGTATTACCTTCCATTTCAGGTGGAAACTACGCCCAGTGTGGTGGCTCAAATCCTGGCTATGGACAAAATGGAGGAAGTTACGACCAGAGAAATGATGGGAGTGGTTACACTCAAGGTTCTGGAAGTTACAGCCAGCGCTGTTCATAAGTATAAATCTATGCCCATGTAATGCAAAAGCATGGGCTACTTTTAGCCTAAAAATAGAAAGAGATAATAATGCTAAAGTCTATAGATAGATTGCAGGTTATATTAAAAGTATCTGAAAGATGTAATTTAGCATGTACATATTGCTATTATTTTTTTGGTGGCGATGATTCTTACAAAGATAGACCTGCATTAATTTCAGGCAAAACCGTTGATGACTTGATTGACTTCCTCCTTCGTTCATTAAAAGAAATAAAGATTTCTGTTATCGAGATAGCTTTACATGGTGGGGAGCCTTTGATGCTCCCGCTTAAAAAGTTTTCAGATTTATGTGAAAAACTAAGTAAAGGGCTGTCTGAGCATACCCAGTTGAAGTTATCAGTACAAACTAATGTAACTCTAGTTACTGAAGAGTGGATTACGCTCTTCGAGAAATATCAGGTGAGTCCAGGCTTAAGTATTGATGGCCCAAAGAGCTTCAATGATAAATTCAGAATCGACCACAATGGTAAAGGCTCTTATGACAAAATAAAGGCGGGCACTGAACTTATAACCAAGGCGGCCTCCGAAGGACGACTTACTCAGCCTGGTGTCATTAGCGTATTAAATGGCACCTTTGACTATAAAAAAATCACTGAGCACTTAGTTGAAGATTTAAATATAAAAAATTTAAGCTTCTTATTCCCAGATATAAGTCATGACGACCCATTCCCTAACAATACAACAATCAATGATTATAAAAAAGCAGTGCTCGATATTTTTAATCTTTGGAGAGAAACTAATAATTTTTCAACACGTCAAATTGAAGACAAATTTAGAATATTTCAAAAGAGGGAAGGAGGAGACAATAGACCATATGATCGAAAAGAAATAATAAACAATCAAATAATTTGTATTCAATCAGATGGAACGATAACCATTGATGATTCATTCATTCCAACGAGTGAATGGCGAAAAATGGCGCCAACAAGCAACGTAAAAGAAACCACATTAAGATCATTTTTGGAACACGAAATTTTTAAAGAGATAGATAAAATTTACAAAGAAACACCTGAAGGCTGTAAAGACTGTGTATGGGAGAAGCTCTGCAGAGGCGGAGACTTAGAAAATAGATACAGTAAAAACAACGGGTTTAATAACCCATCCGTGTTTTGCGAGGCAATAAGTGCATTATATTTTGAAATTACTCAGCATTTAGTCTCCAATGGCTATCCTAAAGATGAAATCCTTAAAATTATAGAAGGGAAGTAAAATGATTAAGATTTTTATATTTTTTAGTTCGATGATACTTTCATTCTCTAGTTTCGCAAAAGAGAGCTGTACTTTTCCTGTAAAGTTAATACTTAAACAAAGCCCAAAAGGATTGCAGGTCGAATATCGAGCTAGCAAACCTTACACTGCATTGAAACTCAACGCATCGAAAGAAACAGAATCTGCATTTTTAAATATTAACCAGAGGGAAAATATAGCTCATCATAGTAGTAACATAGTTCTAATGAATGATAAAGGCTTAACTACCTCATTCCTTCTATCCCCCTTAAATAAGTATATTAACGCAACATACGCGCCATACGTGAATTTAGGAGACTCTCATGGCGTATTCATGACCGCAATCACTCCAATTGCAATGAAAATAAAGCCAGATGACGAATGGGAAAGTTTAGAAGAAAATTGCATCACTTTTTTCGCAGAAAAAGACAAAAAACTGGTAAGTGTAGAGAAGAAAAATAACTTTTTGATATTTAACTTTAACGAAGAATCAGTGCTCGTCAGTAAGAAAAGTAAATTCAACTTCATCTTCAATGATAATCTACCACAATGGCTAAGTGATCTGATAACTGAAAATTTCAAAAAGTTTCACAGTTATTACAGTAAAGAATTAGCACTATCAAATGATAAAAAGTTAACCATTGTTGCAAGCTTCGAGAGTCCAGAGTCTGATTTTTATGATGGCGGGGTGCATAATGGTAACACTTTTGTCTTAAGGTTTGGTGGTAAACGTTACCTCAACTTTAGCCCTGCTATTGCTCAACACCTAGAACAATTTATCGCTCACGAAGTATTCCATATTTGGACAAGTAATGACAGTCATGAACCTCACTGGCTTAGCGAAGGTGGTGCTGAATTCGCAGCAAATATAGCCAAGCTCAATTTAAAGCTCATCGATAGGGAGCAGTTTGACACACAAAATAATCTTCAAAAGCTCACCTGTTCGCTTGAGCATAGCTATAAGGTAATACCGGGAACGCAGTATTGGCCAGGCCGCTATAGCTGCGGACATGCATTTTTACATCACTTAATTGGGGAAAAACAATTTTTTCACTACTGGCGACAAAAACTTCTTAACACTCGAGAAAATAGTCTCAATCACTTCGTGAGTAATATATCTCCTGAAAGTAAAACGGCGTTAGGTGCGCTCACTTCTGGCAACTCAACTCCCCCACCCGAAGAAGCGATAATAAAAAGTTATCAGCAGCTAATCGGTGAAATAATAATTAATAAATCAACTCCTAACCACATATTAAAAAAAGCAATTTTTAGGCATTTTATGACGTCGGCATGTGATGGCTTTTTTTCATTCGAAACTCGCGAAGAGCGAGTAAGAATATACCAACATTCCAGTTGTCCATCGAGTTTCGAAAAAGCAAACGGATACATCGAAAAGATAAATTCGCTGGATATTCGAAGCGACGGATATTTGCTTTTAGATAGCTATAATAAGTCATGCTCTACGAGAGGTGTCCTAACTGTTGAAGGGAAAGAATTTTCTGCAGATTTACCATGCAAATTTTCACCTTCTATCTTTAAGAACTTTCGAATCCAATAAAAACAACAAAATAATGGAAGAACACAAATGATATTGCATGTACTAGCCCCCCCTCATACCGTAACAACAAATCAGGACTATCTGTTTTGCGCCTTCACGCAAAAAGTCGTCAAATTCTGCAAAATGATGAAACCTTTTTTTAAGATCATTCATTATGGTCATGAACGATCAGAGGTTGACTGCCATGAACATGTAACTGTGACGACCGACGACATTTTAACTAAAGCATACGGCGGTAAAAGTTGGCAAGATAGTTATTGCAATCACAGCACATTGGACATCGCTCATCATAAATTTAAACAAAATGTTCAACGAGAACTAGAAATTAGAGTTGAAGCTGGAGACGCTATTTTATGCTTTTGGGGTAATAGTATGGAAGAAGCGGTATCCATGTTCGAGGAAAAATGTTTCATCATAGAACCAGGCATCGGCTACGATGGCAAGGGATGTTTTGCTCCTTTTAAAATATTCGAGTCATATGCTCATATGAGCTATGTTTACGGTCAATTGGGGATAACACATCCCAAACGTTACGACGCAGTAATACCAAACTATTTTGATTGTGATGATTTCGAATACTGTGAAGCTAAAGATAACTATTTTTTATATCTTGGTAGGATGGATCCCAATAAAGGTTTAGTAATAGCTGTTGAAGCAACGAGAAAAGCCAACGCTAAGCTTATTGTCGCAGGTCCGGGAGATATCAATCACCTAAGTTATAAAACAATTCCAAGCCATGTTGAGTTTGTGGGTTATGCTGATTTAAATAAAAGAAAGCATTTACTTAAAAAGGCCAAAGCTCTCTTTCTGCCAACTATTGTTCTTGAAGTGTTTGGGGGCGTTATGATCGAAGCCATGTTGAGTGGTACACCTGTAATTTCTAGTGATTGGGGCGGCATTCCAGAAAATAATCTACATGGCCTCACAGGATTTAGGTGTCGTAACGAAGAGCAGTTTTACTGGGCAACCAAAAATATAGATAAAATTTCTTCAAAACATTGTAGAGAATGGGCTGAAAACAACTACTCAATGGAACGCGTTGCAAAAATGTATTCAAGCTACTTAATAAGTCTAAAAAGAAACTTTAGACATCAAACTAGAGAGCAAACGTTGCAACAAGATTACTCAGAGTTAGCAGAATTAGACTGGCTTAATAAGTACTATCCAGCAATAGAGTCATAAGTTAAGCCTAGCCAATTTAACTTAATCTTGACTTCGGATAAGAATTTAAAAAATCAAAGGAACGAATAGCTCACTTCCTGACCAGTTCATTCGACCAAAAGAAACGAGCGTGAATAAGTTAGTTGAAACCTATTGCGAGGGTCTGTCACGTCATTCGCGCCAAGAGAAATAAGGTATTTGAAAGCATTGCTCAGGATAGCAAAGGCACCATGGTCTGATCGTTTAGATTTACACTGCATTTGATCGTCAATCACATAGGTGAAATTGTGGCGTTGAAGCTAACAAACGTAGATGATCGAAAGCTGGTGACAGAAATGGCCTACACGCTCTTTCGCAAACTCTGCGGTTACAGAAGTTACATAAACACAGCACTGTCAGGAGAACTCATAGGGGAAACAATGTGAGAAGTGCAGGTCAAACAAGCGCTTTTGCGCTGAATGAAAATATAGAGGTTGGATAAATAATAAGTGAACTTTTATATTTACTTTGCACTAGATAACGATATATCGGTTAATACAATCATCAAATCCCAATAAAAAGCGCCTACTGGAGCGGAAGTTTTTAGATTTTGTTGGTATTAGTCCAAAGCATTTAAGTAAACTTGTACGCTTGCAAAGCACTTTAACACTAATCGTAAAGACAGCATCACTAACATCGCGTACAAAAGTAATTGCTATAACAATTTCACTTTAATAAGGACTTTAAAGCATTCATAAGAGTTAAATTCTCGAAATTTTTTCGATAACGAAAGCAGTTTCTTCGCGTTATTTTTAGATGCAGAAGGCAATCGCTGAGGTCTGCATTCGCCAATATAAATATGTTGCTATTTTCGCTTTGCACAACCAGATATTTACAGCCTGAAATCATAGCGAAATCTACTATACTGTAGCGAGCTCCATTTTGTCGGCCTTCATTTCGACACTTTAAGGATCATAAATTTGTTAATTTTTAGGGGACCAAATATGAAAGTCATCTGTTCATTGTTTTCAGCTGTTCTGTTTGCTATTACCACATCCGCACTTTCTTATGAAATAGGGAAAAAAGCAGTAAAGAACGAGTCCGCCCCCACCTTTGATACGGATAAATTAGGAATCGTCGGCATCGAATGGGAGCGGAACCACGAAAAAATGACTGTATTAGCTTTACAGTGTTTGGCCGAAGCAAATATCAATGAAACTGAAATCACCAATATGCCGAACGAATGCAATTCACAGATTTCAGAGAATAACAACATTGACATATATTCATCGCCCAATAAGTATCCGGAGGCGATTAGAGATTACTACCAACTGGTAAAGTCGATTAGATGGTCTGATGATCCGACACGGCAAGTGCAGAATAAGGATAGAACCGCAGCCAAATTTGCAGCTACCATAAAGCGTGTTTGTAACCGCAGACTGGATGATGACCCTGATAACAAGATTGATATTACAGATGACGGATTACTTTGTGCCAGTCATTTAGGGGAATTACAATTTTTACACTCCATGGCATCAGCTAACGGCATACCAAGCGAGAAGACTCTGAATAAGGTTATCGAATGGTCAAATTTTGCTTTCAATCTATCTCTTGGTTCAAGCGACCTTAGTCAACCGTATTGCGACCACTGGTCTAGTGGTGAATACCCAAATATTGAACCAGCGCTTGGGGTAGACAATGTAAGAGCAAAAGGCTGGTGTGAGGAAAGACCTATTAGTTTTTGGTCTCGTTTATTTAACACTGAGCTTTGGAATGGCAAACAAAAGACTTTCAAGGGATTCAGTGTTGCAACGACGTTCAACTTAGCGTGTGACGGAATGTTTATTTCCGCTAGCTGTACGGTTATTGAAAACGAAGATGAGGTTCGGATGGCTGCATTAGGGTCAGTCTTACATTTGATTCAAGATTCATATTCAAAAAGCCACACTGATAGAGGAGCCCCTGGAGTTTCACCTTCTGTTAAATGTGATCCAGTAAAGGCTTTTCGGAGTTACAAGGATCAGAACACACAAATTCATACGAAGTCGGACAAGTGGCCCAGTTTTGATTCAAACTGCCGCAATCGAGAAGAAGGAAACACAGTTGATCCAATTACGGCTTCTGCACAGATAATTTGGTTGCACGCGAACCCAAAGACGACAAATACAACTGTGACCACACTTATTAACTCTGTATATGGAGAAGTTCCAAAGGGCGTGTTGTCTAATGCTGGTGAAGGCTATTCAGCTGAATAATGGAAAGGAAAACGTTTACGCATTACTGACGCATTCAATTTATAACTATTGAAACTACAAACCAAATCATAGAACAACTAGAGGTATCGGAGGATGTCAGCTTAACACCTTCGATGCCCTAAAACCTAAAAAGCTTTATAAATCTCGCCAGAATAACACTTAATCATTAGAATTCATTTTTTGATTTATAAAAGTAAAACAAAGATAAGATAACCAACAAAATAGCAATACTAAAAAAGAGTTCATTAAACTCTCCGTCAATAAAGCTAGCAATAAAAAACAATAAAGTAGCTAAAACAAACCCGATAACATTTGAACTTTTCATAAGCTAACCCCCATATTGCAAAAAATCCCACAGTTTGGGGTTCTAGGGATTTTCCCCTCGAAAGTAACATAGAACCCCTCTAATACTAATTAGCTGGTGGCATTACCTGTTAAAACATATACATATGCCAACAAAAAGTTATTACTTTCCAACATATCTTAGGGCCAATCTAAAGCTTTTAAAGTTGGCTGCGGGTCCATTCGGATCTGAACCACTGTGTTGTTCGCTTCCAAAGAAACCGCCATAGTATCCACCCCGCAAATAGATATCTTGACCAGAAAAGTCGTTGGTCATGGTAAAGTCGTAAATATAGCTATAAAGATCGTACAAACCATAAGCATTAGGTGGCGCTATTGTGCCAACTCTAAGCATATCATTGCTATGGGCTTGTGCTGGGGACATACCAGATAACTCCTTGCCTTGTTTGTCCAATGGCAGAGAGCCGGAATAATATTGTGTTGTAGTACCTGCACGGCAAGCATGGATCCATTCTTCTACACTTGGCAAAGAAACTTCCCAACCAGTGCCCACCAGATCACTATTCAATTTTGCAGCGAAGTCAACACACTCTTGACGAGTTACTTTATTCACTGGGTTATCATCAAGTTTAAACTCACTTGGTGTCGAACCTGTCACTCGCTGCCATTCTATTTGACTAATCTGAAATTTCCCTACGTAATAAGGTTCCAAGTGAGGACGGTGCTCACTTCCACTCATTAAAGGTGGCACCAACCGCATCAATGCTCTAACACCTAAGGTATTCAGGACTATTTCTAATGGGTAACCTGCATCAACATACTGTTTTTGTGTTAAATAGGCCTGTGCACTGCCGCTCGCTAATGTCACACCTTTACACAGTTGCTCAAAGCTTTCCAACTGTTTGACAGCAGATATTTTTATTTTGCTCTGACTGATTAGGTTATGTAAAGCCAGCTTACCCGCACTATCGGGTAATTCGACCCGAGTAAAATCGTTTGTAACTCCGGCATAAGCGATACCGGTTAATTCCGATATTTGTTTATGCCAAGTAGTTAAGTCGTCCATGGAAAATTTACTTAATGAATCGTGGCCACAGGCTCTTGCCATAATTTGCATAAGGTGTGTACTGGCATAAAAGAAACTATCCAGATCATCCGCTCTATCAGCTATGTTCAGTTTATTAACCAGGTTTTGATCCTGAGTAGCAATTCCTGCCGGGCAGTTACCTGAATTACAAATTCTTGCGCCAACACAACCGATTGCCTGCAGCACACTGTTTGATAAAGCAATACCATCCGCTCCTAGCGCCATAGCTTTGATAAAATCAGCCGGGACTCTTAGCCCACCTGTAATGATTAGGGTTACTGAATCTGAGGCTCCCTTTTTCATCCCCTGAGCATCAAGATAATTTCTTGCTCGGGCTAGCGCAGGAATAGTTGGAACAGAAATATGATCTCTAAATATATTGGGTGCAGAACCTGTACTGCCGCCTCGACCATCAAGGATGATGTAATCAGCAGTGGCATCCAAAGCAAACTGAATATCACGTTCAATATGGTTTGCGCTGATTTTAAAACCAATGGGTACGCCGCCCAGCCCTTCCCTTATCAGGTCAGCAAAGTCTTTGAATTCACCCGGACTTGTAAAGTCCTCGTAGGTAGGAGGAGAGATTGCTGTTTGGCCTTCTGTAATATGACGCACCTCAGCAATCTCTTTGGTAACTTTAGCGCCTGGTAAATGACCGCCGGTACCCGTTTTCGCGGCTTGCCCGCCTTTAAAGTGGAAGGCTTTAACTTTGCCGTTATATTTTTCAAAAAAATCTGCTTCTTTACCTGGTTTAATACCGTTTCGAGCAGTCCCCATTTCAAACAGGTAACGATTATTGGCGGCCAGTTCCTCTGCCAGTATTCCTCCTTCGCCAGAGCAAATGCCAGTTCCTGCGTAGTTTGCTCCTTTAGCTAACGCTATTTTAGCGTTTTTTGATAAGGCACCATAACTCATGTCTGAAACAAACATGGGTATATCCAACACTAAAGGGCTTTTAGCTCTGGGACCAATAACCAGCTGAGTATCGACGGTTTCTCCGTCAAATAGCGGTTTTTTTGCGAGTTGGGCAGTTAACAACTGAATATCGTCCCACTTAGGTAAGGTATTTTTGGGCACTCCCATTGAAGTATTGGGGCCGTGATTGATATGGCCTGACTCATCTGACGCAAGATCTCGACCGAGTTCAATCAGTTCTATTATGTCAGCTCGTTTATCTTCAATACTGTTTTTGATCTGTCTTTTTAATTCGGTATCCATATCTTTACCCCTTTATTTTGCACGCAAGTATTCTGTTAGAACAGCTTTTACATCATCGGGAAACTGCCCACTTGGCGGCATAGGGTTGACGGTTTCATATAAACGGTTAATGATCCGCTCGCGTATTTCAAGCCGCTTAAAGTCGGTTTCCGTGACCAATCTAGGTGAAGCCATATCGCTGGTATGGCAGAAGCTACAATGGTCCTGGAGATATTTAAGCGGTTGTTCTTTTACCCTGGTCATAGTCCAGTGTTCGTCCCATGAACAGTTATTGTCTTTCGCAGAACAACCTTTGATGTGTTTTATAGCCTTGATATAACGAGCGATGCTTTGTTTCTCGCGCTCGGCGTTTCGTTCAGCCACTGAATCGTACCCAAGCCTAAGCGGCAGTAACCCATCGATTAGTACTTTCTTGTCGTGAAAGCCTTCGTTTCTCAATGACTTGGAAACATTACTTAAGTAAAGTTTTGAGCGAATGTGATACTTTTTAACATCATCAGGGTTTAGCTGCCCAAGTACAAAGCCTGCGTGCACAAATCGATCACCGTAGTCAGCGTTACCGATGGCATGACAAACGGTACAAGGCTTGGCTTCCTCGTCCATTAATCGCATCGGGTGATTCCATTTAGCCGCCATCAAGTTGTTATAATACTTATCTCCGATGTCAAAACCTTCAGATTGAGCTAACTCATTTATATAAGCTGCAAGCTCTCCTTTCTGATCAAACGGTGATATAGGATCGTACAACATACCGGGTCGACGCTTTGGGATAACACTTTCACACTTGGTATTTAGGCGCTCGCGACGAGGCATATTTTCCCTAGCCACTTCACATTCCTTTATGCTGTTGTAATGCTGAGAGCAGGATTGAGTTTTAGGATCGACAGCACAAGCAACGGGCTCTGTAAAAGGAAAACGTACAAATGGTCCCTGAGAATGACAGCCGACACAACCACCAACAGGTAATGACCAATGTTTGACCGACTCGGGATCAAAGTCGGTAAAGTTTGGCGGTGGAATTTTCTTACCAGTAACCAGAGGAATAGCCGCTATATTTTCAATTTTTGTACTGCTTTCCTCCGTTTGTTCATTCACAGAAGTTAAGATCCATTTCCCCTTAACTTCCGCTTCTAATGTTGGCTGACCAGCAAAAAAACAGGTTTTCCCAGTATCTCTGTTGTAACCTATCATGCCAAGCTCATTATAAAGATGTGGGTCATCCATTATTTTGTTGTTTTTTCTACATATATAAACCCAATCAACTTTATTACCATTAGCCAATACATTATTAATGTATTTAATTCTGTCACCAGGAACACAGCCAACATTTTTCATATCGCGAAATATAGCACTGGGCTTATCACAAGTTGTAACATCAGCAAAACCACTACTATTAAAACTGACTTGCTCACTTCCACTACCAAACCTTGGAATACTTGCTGGTATGTTGTGGCGGTTCAGAGAAACAACTGAACCGTCTGCCATAGTCCTGGTCATAGGGATCGGCTGAGCCAACGTGCAGTCAACCTGTTCAACAGGGATTTGACCAAGCTCTTCTTCACAAATTTCAAAGTATTTTTTATTAATCAAAACTTCGATAGTGGTTGGTTCTGGTCGCCTTTTGGTTATAGGGTCACCCTGCCCTGAATATATATACCCATCAGGTAATTGTTGAGTACTGTTAGCCTCTTTTGCAACGACGAAAGAGCTAAGACATGAGAGAAATAAAATAACTTGGACTACATTTACCATAACAAACCGCCCCTGATTAACTGCCAACGTACTGTTGACCGCAATGACTAACAAATATATAAAAAAATTAACACAAGGCCGTTCATGATGATATTACATAGTATTACATTCAAGCTGACTTGAAATTCGTTGGGAGAGCCGCAATTATCTTGTTTTGCTTGATTGACTTTGCAGAAGATAACCCCCCATTTTAGTTATATCAGGACTTCCAAACTTGAATATCGATATATAGCTAGATGGGGTTCGATGTTACTTTAGAAGGGAAAATCCCTAGACTTCCATTTTGATGCGATAAAAGGCACCTTTTTCGACGTGTATCAAAGGTAAACGCCTCCGAATTACCCCGCTCCAAGATAAGCTTCGCCAAAACCCAACCTAGTTTGTGAGTACACTCGACTTATAAACTAACGTTCTGATCAGCCTTATAAGGTGGCATGTTAATGACGGTGAAGAAGTCTTTGTCGTGTTAGATGGTGTTGTTGACATGTTTTATAAAGAGAATGGTATTGAGCAATCAGCCCTGTTGCAAATTGGTGATATTTTTTATGCATCAATTGGCACTGAGCATGTTGCTCATCCTCGTGGAGCGCCGAGAATTTTGGTCATAGAATCAGAGGGAAGTGTATAAAAACTAGTGTAAGCATGATCCACTACCCTTATTTATACAAACAAAGAAGTGGTTTAGATGAACGAACTAATGTAGGGTTTGTTCAGATGAGTTGGTTAAGATAAACGCTAACTTTTCTATATTAGCTTTTGGTTCATTCCTTGAACTTTGCAACTAAGGTAAGCAAATTTAAAGCGGGATTAAAGGCAGATACATGCCTTGTCATTTGCTTTAATGTTGAAGTTTATGAGTCTTAAGACAGCCTATTGATGAAACGTTCAGCACGCGCAAAGAGCTTGTCACACTCATCTTTCTGCTCGCTATACTCAACCGTATCTTCCGCAAGAGCATCAAGCACTTCTTTTGCTTGACGATATTCACCTACCACTTGTTCAAGTTTACCTTCAAAATCCTCTTTCCGTGTTTTTTTACTACTTTGTCTTCTTGGTCTAGCCATAACTCACTTCTCTTTAAATCAAAGCCCCAATAATTTCTTTCGCTCTCGTTCAGACAGAATATCTTCGATTTTTCTTCTTACAACGTGAATATTATTTGACTTACTTTTATCAAGAGCCGCGTCTTCGCCACTCTTTTTTTTCGACTGCTTTTTCAATTTAAAATCCTACCTCTCAAAACAAAATAATATGAACGAAAACGCATAAAACTCCCTTTCTATGTGAGTTAAAAAACGCACATCGATTAAATGGAATTTTATGAAATTATGGTGTTAATATTGAAATGGACTTTTACTTTGAGAGATGGATATTGACTGGAAGTCCTCTCCAGTCTATTCGCCACTTATACTAAAGTAACGTTAGCAGCATTTGGACCTTTAGCCCCCTGCTCAACATCAAAGGCCACTTTTTGACCTTCATTCAGTGTTTTAAAGCCTTCGCTTACAATTGATTTAAAGTGAACAAAAACATCTGGACTACCATTTTCAGGTGTAATAAAACCAAAACCCTTTAACTCATTAAACCATTTTACTGAACCTAAAATCTTGTTAGACATATATACCTCGATATATTAAAAAATATTAGTTACTAAGTATGTAATAAAGGAAAAGATATCGCAGAGCATATATGACGAACTGGTTCGAAAGGAAACTGAGAAGAACTTGAACTAAATGTTACATTAATAGGTAACTTATTGAGTCACCCACTATACACGAAATATGACTAATAGATATAAGTTTCTTTTTTATTTTATTTATTCAACAAAATCAACAGCAAAACCTTTAGCATTACACCCTCGACTATAGATGCTTACTACACCTCACCCAAATATTGGATCATCCGTCCTGAGTGTTTCTCTTCTTTAAAGTCACAACTGATTAAACGATTCTGAAAAAAATTATCTGTTAAGCAGCGGGTGTCGTGGATATCGCCGCTTGCTAATCGTGATGGGTGATGAGATGGACGCTCCCAAATCGGCGTCAATGCGCCAAACTGATAGTTGCAAACACAGTTATTAGGAGAGTCCATCATGAATAACGTTAGCACGCTTTCAATTGATCTAGCAAAAAAT
>NZ_JAKGBF010000022.1:0-65664 GCF_021530695.1 Pseudoalteromonas sp. OF5H-5 | reverse complement strand
GCCACATTTTCAGGTTCATGGATATATTGATACACCACGCCTGCTTCATCATAATAATTGGTTCTTAGCACCTCATGACGCGCAATTATCCGCTGAAAAACACGCTCAACTACAGGCAGCGATAATTCACCTTTTACAGTCAAGGCCACTGGCATGTTGTACTCTGGTGAGCCTCCTTTGAGATGATCTATAAACCATAAACGCTGCTGCGAAAATGACGTTGGTAACGTCTGGCTTTCTCTTGGATAGGCTTGAACTGTTCTATCTAAGTTGCTCTGGGTTAACTGTAGTTCTAAGTGCTCGATAACAAGGTCTTTGTTAGCAACTACCATTGCTTTTATATCGTCGGGAAAACTCCCTTTGTTTAGTTTATACGCTAACCGACCATCTTTTAAATAGAGGTGAACACCGCTCTTGACTGCATTAATTATTATATTTTCAGCTTTCATAATTATCTTAGAGGTAATCTACTCATTCCTTGCCCCTCCAAATCCACATGTAAGCAGATTTGGAGGGTTTTTATTGTTCTTGTTGTACGATTCAATACACGTTCTTATAAAAAGAACTCTTCTTCGTCTTCTTTGAGAGAAACTTCCCCTCTACTCAATTGAATAGACTCAATATAGGAAGCAATTGTCCGCACCGTGGCACTTTCAAAAAGCATAGAGAGCGGTAACTGCACTTTAAACTCTTGCTCAACGAAACTAGCAAATCTTGTTGCTAAGATTGAGTGGCCACCAGAGTCGAAGAAGCTCGCTTCAACACTAATTTTTTCTACTCCCAAAAGAGTTTCCCACTGCTTACAGAGACTGCTTTCAATTTCTGTGTCGGGGGCAACATAAACTACTGTTGAATTGACTTCTCCCACCTTGGGCAAGGCTTTCCGATCTATCTTTCCATTGCTATTGATTGGCATTTGCTCAAGTTTTTGAATAACGCTTGGAAGCATATAAGAAGGGATCATCTCGCGTAAGCGCTCTTTTAGCTCTTGCTCGGATATATCGGATGATTCATAAAAAGCAAGTAACTGAGTCCCTCCGAGCGTATCTTCGTGTGTCGTAACCGCAGCTAATTCGATGTTACACGCTAAAATGGCAGCTTCCACTTCATTTAAATCGATTCGGTAGCCTCTTATTTTAACCTGTGAGTCTTTCCTTCCGACAAACTGCAATACCCCATCAACGCTCGCTTTCACAAGGTCGCCACTGCGATATACTGGCCATTCCAGGCCTGCTTCAGCACATACACTTTGGCTTAGAAATGCTTCGTCATCTACCGAGTTAATATAACCTTTAGCCACCCCAAATCCGCTAATGTAAAGCTCGCCTACAACCCCTGCTGGTACAGCTCTCATTTCATTGTCTAATATCGATAGATTTACATTGAGTATGGGTGAGCCAATATGAGGGCTTGAGTTTGTTGTTATTTCTCCCCAACAAGTGTTGATGCTACATTCAGTTGGACCATACATATTAAAGGCTTTTCTTGCTATAGATTGCTGATACTTGGCTACTTTATTCCACATCACAGGATCAATTGCATCCCCTCCGATAAGCCAATTTACTTGAGGTATTTCAGCTAGCCTGAAGATTTCATTTATCATCACAGGAGTACTATCTACAATATCAGCCTTTAGTAACTGTAGCTCTGAACACAATATGCTAGGGTTATACCTAGCTTGTTCGGACACCATACAAAGTGAAATACCGTTTAATAAAGCAGATATACCCTTCATCGCCCCATCAAATGCACCTGATAGTGTCCAGCCCCAGCGACTCGCTCCGGTTGCTTCCAGAATGTCTGCCTTTAGTGCTGTACTATGGTTTACCAAATTTTGGTGACTTACAACGACCCCCTTAGGCCGACCAGTAGAGCCCGAAGTGAAAATCACATAAGCTGCACTTTTGGCATCAATAGTCGTTGGTTGTGGTTCTGAGGTATAGCTTGTAGCCTCCTCGATGCATAAATCCAAGTTAGCAAAAGGTGCGCTGACCTTTTTTGACAGCTCGTCATGATCACCTAGAACAACTGTCACATTAGCTTGGTCACATATGTAGCTCACTCGCTCTGTTGGGTAACTTGGATCAATGGGTACAAAGGCTGCACCACATTTCAAGACAGCTAGAACTGCAACGACATAGCTCTGTGAACGATTGACGACAATACCGACAAATTTGTTTTCTTTAACACCATGAGTTTGGCGTAAGTAATTTGCTAACTGATTCGCCGATTTATTAAGCTCAGCGAAAGACAGTGTATTTTGCGTTGTAACCACTGCATCCACATCAGGCGTCTGAACGGCAGTCGCTTCAAACAGGTTGTGCGCTAAGGGTATTTCTTTACAGCTCTTAGGCCACCCCGTTTTAGATGTTATTTTGGGAAGCTCACTACTAGGTAAGCAAGCTAGCTTCGTAACTTCTCCAGCATGACCAGATACTAGCGCCGAGCAAATACTTGCCATCGCAGATGCAAAAATATTTTGCACTCTTGAGGCGTACTCTCCCATCGCTTTAACTTCAACGGTGAACGACTTCTTATCATTGAAATCATCAACTGAGACAACCAAAGGGTAGTTCGTTGTTTCCTTCAGGGATAAGCTACGCAGACCTAAAGTACTTTGCACCGCACTCTCAGATTTTGACCGTCTATAATTAAATAGCGAACTAAACAAAGGAGTATCCGAAGTTAACCCACTCTGTTGCTGCGCTATAGCCAAAGGTACATGCTCAAATAAAACGAGTTCATTTAAGCATGCTTCCGTTTTTCGCAACAGCATTTCGGCACTCAGGTTCTTAAGTTCTAAGTGTACTGGGACAGTGTTTATCATCGTCCCCATCACTTTATCAACCCCACTTACACCATCAAGCCTACCCGACATCACCGTCCCGAATATCACTCGACTACTAGCACTTGCAATAGAGATTGTTAGAGATAAAGCCATGTGGAATAGAATAGCGGGAGATACACGATATGCTCGAGATAATGCTCTGATTTCTGCACTCAATTTTTCAGATAAATCATGATTCAACTGAACAACATCGCTACCATCACCATGGACACTCGACAAGTTAAATGGATAACAACCTTGCGTTACATCATTTAAGTAATCTTTATAAAATGCCTTTGCCGCTTCTAAGTCACAGTGTTCCTTAATAAACGCTATTTGCTCTCTAAACTGATGCGCAGGCGCTTTTAATTCTTGCCCATTTAAAATTGCAGCAAGCTCTTGACCAATCATCTCTAAACCAGCGTGATCTACGATAAGGTGATGGCACTGAATAACTAAATAAGACTTTGTAGTCGTTGAATTTCTTGCCAAGGTTATATTTACTAAAGGTGCTTGGCTAATTGTCATCTTTGAGCGTAACGACGGTGCTATCACTTCTAAAACGTCGGTATCATCGTCATCGCAACTGAACTCCCATTCATCCACAACGAATTCAACTTCTTTACATACAACTTGCACAGGTTCAGCAACGCCTTGCCACTGAACTTGCGTTCTTAGTACATCATGCCTTAATAGAATGACCTCAAAGGCCTGCTGCAACGTTGATAAAGAAGTTGTTTGTGGTAATTCGATGACAGAATTTAGAATATAAGGATCCACGTCAGCGCCAAGCATATAGTGGAATAGAAACCCTTCTTGAACAGGGCTCAGTGGATAGATGTCCTGAATATTATCAATTCCTTTAGGAACTAGCTTCGCAATACTTTCGAGCTCACTGTTAGAAAGGTTTACAAGTGTCAAATGTTCGGGTTTAAGACTTTCTCCATCTTGCAACTCCTTGTTCTTAGGCGCTTGATACAGCCGCTTTTCACCTTCATTTACGCTCACTATATCCGCTAACTCTGCTAACGTATTTACGGAAAACAAGTGGCGAGCTTCTATAATGATGCCTTTACGCTTAGCTTTTGAGATCAGCTCCATACCTAAAACAGAATGCCCACCAAGAGAAAAGAAGTTATCTTTCCTTCCTACTTTTTCCAATCCCAAACATTCTGCAAAAAGCTCACACAATAGGGCTTCAATTTTATTTTTGGGAGCTTCATACTCAGCGAGTGCTTGGCTAAAGTCAGGTTCAGGTAAAGCTTTGCGGTCAAGCTTCCCATTTGCGGTCAACGGGAAGCTTGGCAACAACATAATTGCACTTGGCACCATATAATCAGGTAAGGTACCGAACAGATACTCGCGAATACGTGATGGCTTCCACTCTTCTGTCATTACAACGTACGCAACTAACTGAATGTTTTTTGACTTGTCTGGTACAGCTACGACATGCGCACCTTCAACTTTTGGATGAGCAAGCAACTGACTTTCAATATCACCTATCTCAACTCGGAATCCCCTAACCTTTAGTTGATTATCTAAGCGACCTACAAACTCAATGTTACCGTCTGGTAAATAACGTCCTAAATCACCTGTTCGATAGATTTTTTGTTGTAATTCAGGATGGTATAAGAAATGCTTTTCGGTGATTTCACTCGCATTGTAGTATTCACGAGCAACACCTTTTCCGCCGATAAACAACTCCCCCGTCACACCGGTAGGACAGTGTTGGAGCTGCGAATTAAGTATATAGAATGCTTGATTACCTAAAGGCTTACCGTATGGCACACTTCGACGATCGCTCAAATCCTCAGTAATGGGGTAATGAATCGACCAAATCGACCCCTCCGTTGCTCCTCCAAGACTAAAGAGTTTTGCATTCCTAAAGCGACGCCATATACGCTTAGGTAATGAGGTTGGGATCCAATCTCCACTCATCAACACGATACGTAAAGGCGCAATATCTTGTCGGTTATCAGCTTCGAGTAACTCAGTGATTAGTCCCATAGATAAGGGTACTGTATTCCAAACTGTTATTTCATGCTTTTCCAGCATGTCAAGCCAGTGATGAGGGTCTTTCGCCAATTCAGGAGCTGGAAAGACTAGCACTCCACCGACCGCTAACATACCAAAAATATCATATACAGACAGGTCGAAGCTCAATGCAGATACACATAAAACTTTATCCTTATGCGTAACCTCATATTTACTGTTGATATCAAGTAAAGTGTTAACTACTGCTTGATGTTCAATCGCTACCCCTTTAGGTACACCTGTTGAACCTGATGTGAAAATGACATAGGCCAACTGATTTATCTGTTGCGGAGCTCGATAATTTTCAAAGTATGCAATAACCTCTTTGGTAGAAATACCTGTGTTGTCGATGCGGCTCAAGTCGATATATTGATACTCTTCTGATGATAATAACTGCTGTTGACTATCAACTAAACAGACTTTTACCTGTGCCTGCACTAAAATATCGCGACACCTTTCAACCGGCCAGCTGGTTTCAAGAGGCAAATATGCCCCTCCTGCAATCAAAATAGCTAATGTGGCAATGACCTGCGCTCTACCTTTTTCAGCTCTTACAGCAACCAGCTCCTCGACAGTAATCTGCCCAGATAGCTTGCTCGCAACGAGCAAAGCATGTCTTAGCAAATCAAAATAGGTCATCTCCCCTTGAGAGTCTACGAGTGCTATGGCAGCTGGAGTTTTTAGTGCTTGCTGTATAAACAATTCATGCATACACAGGTCTTCAAGATAAGCAACAGAAGTCGCATTCCATTTATTTACAACTGTCTCGTACTCAGATGCTGTCAGCAAAGGCATTGTATCTAGTGAGGCGTTGGGGTTAGCTACCGCTTGAGTGATTAGCTGGTTAAAATGCCCTGCCATCACTTTAATCGTATCATCATTGAATAACGCTGTTGCATACTCCCATGTGAACTCTATCTGCTCACCAACTTCTCTCACATGCACTGTTAAATCAAACTTCGTCGTGGTTATTGGCTGTTCCACGTTACTCAATGCCAAATTAGGCAGCTTTAGTGCCTCCTGATCATTATTTTGCATCGCCAACATAACCTGAAATATAGGATGATATGCAGGGCTTCTTTCGATATTTAGAATTTCAACTAAGTTCTCAAAGGGAATAGCTTGGTGCTCAAAGGCTTCAAATATGGTGTTCCGGCTTACTTCTAGCGCCTTAACTAAACTTAATTTGGCAGGGTTGATAGTTCGTAAAACAAGAGTATTGACAAACAACCCAATTAGTCTTGCAAGCTCAGCATTATCCCTTCCCGCGACAGGGGTTCCTATAACAACATCATTTTCATTACTGTAGCGAGACATCAATGCAGCGAAAAGCGCATGAACTCCGGCAAAAAGTGATGCATTTTGCTCAACACAGAATGTTTTCAAAGCCTTACTTTGTGATGCGGGAAGTTGAATACTAAATGTCGTACCTTGGTTATCCGGTCTTTGTGGTCTCGGTTTATCAAGTGGCAAGCTATGCGCCATAGGTATGTCTGCAAGCTGCGTTTTCCAGTAGCTACCGAGTTGATCTAGTAACGTTCCGCGCAACTGTGCCTTCTGCCACACCGCAAAGTCTGAATATTGGATAGGCAATTCAGGTAAGCTTACATCACGATGTTCGAGCACTGCACTATAGCACTCTACAAATTCGTTTATTAAGATCCCTAACGACCAACCATCAGAGGCAATATGATGCATGTTCACCCCAACAACATATTTGTTATTGGAGAGCTTGATGAGATGACAACGGATCATAAGATCATTTTCTAAATCAAAACTTCTAGATGCCTCTAGGCTGAGCAGTTCAGTGAGCTTTTTATTTACCAGCTCCGCACTTAAATGCTCGATAGAGGTTTGCTTGATAGGGAAACTTTCAATATCGTGGACCTGCAAAGTAACTTGACCATCTAGTTCATGGTATGTTGTGCGTAGTACTTCATGTCGCTGTATAACTTCTACAAACGCCCGTTCAATAGCGTGTAAATCTATTTCACCCTCTAACTGAAAAGCACCTGGCATGTTATAGTGGGCGCTTCCGCCTTCAATATTATCAATCAACCAAAAGCGCTGTTGGGCGAAAGATACCGATGCCTCAGATGCTTTCTCGATAGCATCTTGAGTACTGTAACCGGAACTTGAATTTAAACTTGATAATCCTTCAAAAAAGGCAATGATTTCGTTTTTATTTTGAATAATTTTTTGCTTTAGCTGTTCTGGAAACTCATCTACAGATAGTTCATATTTCAACTGTCCTGCTTCATCTAATGAGAGAAAAACCCCTGCCGACGCAGCATCATTAATTAATTCCTTCACCATTATCATACTCCTTAATAAGTGACTGGTGAGCACAAAAACTCGGGCCGGCTTGAAAGAGACTTGCTTACGTTACTCACTTTGTTGTAGGTCAGAATAAGCAACCGTCTATCCGTTGGCCCTAAGTTATTAGGGCTACCATGAATAGTTTGTGGATGGAAAACGATGACATCGCCTTTTTTACCTATTGCGGGAGCAACACCATTCATCTGAATTTGCTTGTCAACTTCTTCAATTGGCACTTGGAAAGTAAGCGCTGAAGCCACATCATTCGACCATGATTTATCAGGCTGAGCTTCAAGCGTTATATTTTGGCAGAGGTTCCCTTGCGTATGCGAGTTTGGAATAAACCACAAAGGACCAGAAATAAAGTCCACATCATCGAGAAATATGGCGATATTGACTAGTTCTTCTTTCTCTATATGGTCATTATTATGCCAAAACACAAAATCTTGATGCCATGGCCAGAATTCCCCAACCCCTTTTTTCTTAACATTTACTTTGGATTGATGCACATAGCAGTTGTCACCTAGGGTTTTCCGAACGATACCAAGTAATTTTTCCTGTTTTACTAATGTGGAGAAAAACTCATGGTACAAGTGAATACCATGAATGCCGCGTACCGTAACTCCATCTTGCTCATAGACAACCCCCCGTTTTTCAACACCAATATGATCTCGAAGGTGCATTTCTAAGGTCTCAATATCGTTTTGAGAAAACACGCCCTCTAACTTAACCACGCCTTCATGTAGATAATTTTCTAGTGATAGTTTAAGTTCTTTCATAGCACCCCCTCCTCCTTGATTGTTTGTCCAGCCTTTAGGCTCTCAACATTCTGCAAATAATTTAGCTCATCGAATAAGCGCGCTTGCTCCCTCAAAATAGGGGCTTCCATAATCGTTTTTACTGATAGTTTTATGCCGGTTTCTTGCTGGATCCCAGCAGAGAGTTGTGATGCAAGTAACGAGTGCCCACCTAAGTTAAAGAAGTTATCATTACGGCCTACTTTCTCAACATTGAGCAATGATTGCCACGCACCTTGAAGGCGGTACTCTGTCGGAGTTTCAGGTTCACTATAGTGACTTTCTAGTACCGAGAAATCAGCCTTAGGCAACGCATTTTTGTCTACTTTTCCGTTGATATTAAATGTAAATGAAGTGACTTCGATAAATAAGCTTGGACACATGTAGTAAGGTAGCTTGGAAAGCAAAAATTCATTTAGCTCAGTTTGTGAAGGTGTTCTTCCCTTTACAGTAAAGTAAGCAATTAGCTTGCTATCTCCGTTGAATTCATCACATTTTACGGATGCCATATCTACGTCTGGATGCAATGCTAAGGTAGTCTCCACTTCACTTAGTTCAACTCGGAAGCCTCTCAGTTTCACCTGTTGGTCGCTTCTACCTAAATACTCTAAGTTGCCATTTGACGTCCAACGAACCAAATCTCCCGTACGATAAAATCGCTCACCCAAATGAGGATAATGAGGTAGCTCAGTAAACTTTTCCTTCGTCAGCTCTGGCTCTCCGAGATACTGATCGGCCAAGCATGCACCTGTGATATACAACTCCCCCATAGCGCCTACAGGTACTTGATAGCCAAACTCGTCAAGTACCAAGCAGCTCACATTCGCTATTGGCGACCCAATATTAGGTATATCAGCCCAAGTCTCTGGTACTTTTGAGAGATTTAATGCAGTCACAACGTGTGTCTCTGTAGGACCATAATGATTAACAAGTTGTATTCGATTATTGCGTGAAAAGAACTTTCTGATCGCTGGAGTTATTTTTAGTTGCTCAGCCGTAGATATCACACAATTCAGTTGCGCTGGATTGACGTGACTTTCTACCCAATAACTCAATAAAATGTGCAGCATTGAGTGTGGCAAATTTAAAACGCTGACATCATGATCCACAATCGTTTTACTAAGATAGTCTAGGTCACTCATACACTCTCGACGAGTTAGTACCAACTTACCATGGTTACTAAGTGCCATAAAAATATCAGTAAAGCTCATATCAAAACCGATTGATGCGTATTGCAACCAAGTAGGCTGTTTCGTTAAAAGAGGTTGAGCAACCCCAATGGTCACAATCAAATTCAACAGCGCTTTATGTGACATCTGTACCGCTTTTGGCTTACCTGTAGAGCCTGAGGTGTGTAAAACATAGCAGGGCGACTCTAGTAGCCCCACTTCGAGCACCGGATTAGTAACTGGGTAATTACTCAAAATTAGCGATGACAGTTGCCTTTTATTATTGTGCTCACTGATGCACGCCTGAGAGCAGTCTCCATATATCAACAAGCTATTTGGGTAATTTTGTAATATCTGATCAATACGCTCTAAAGGTAATGCTTCGTCGATTGGAATATAGCCTGCACCCGCTTTCAATATGGCCATCAACGTTATAATTTGATCTATGCCCCTCGGAACTAAAAATGCCACTAAATCACCAGGTTTAACATTCTCAGTCTCAATTAAGTAATGGGCTAATTTATTCGCTTGCGCGTTTAAACTGCCATAGCTAATTGTCTCTTCTTTATCAACTAACGCGATACTCTCTGGGTAATCTCTAGCCGTGCTCTCAAATGCTTCTTGCACAGAGGCACCAGCAAGAGGAACCGCTTCTTTCGTCTGTAATTTCTCTAGCTGTATTTGTTGCTTCTTATTAACTATCGAGAAATCTGAACAATTTATTTCGGGATTATTTAAAAAGGTATCAATGAGCAGTATGAAGCTGTCATGCAAACTCTTAATCGTTTCTTCTTTAAAAAGTGCTGTTGCATACATCCAACTAATATCGAGCTCATCATTAAGCTCCGTGATGTGAAGCTCTATATCAAATCGCACAGTATGGGCATCAAAGTTTTTCAGCTCCATTTTTGTGTCAGCGAATTCAAGCATCATCTCAGGCGTGTTTTGCATCACAAATAGCACCTGAAATAGATTTGAACCGCTTACCAAGCGCTCTCCCGCCCTCTCAGAAATAAGCACATCGATTGGCACTTCTTGATGCGAAAAGTCATTCAATAGATTAGTTTTATTCTGTCGAAGAATATCAATTAAGCTTTGTTTAGCATCAATTTGTACTCTTGTTGGTAAGGTATTAACAAAAAAGCCTATTAATGACTCCAGCTGAGGATTCAGCCTATTTGCAATGGGTGCACCTATAGTGTTGTCGTATTGACCACTCACTTTAGCGATTAGCACACCAAGCAGGCCATGTAACAGCATGAACAAGGTTGTCTCTTCTCGTGCAGCAAGTTTTTTCAGTTTAGCCAGCCTCAGGGAATCAAGCTTAAACTGCTGTGTCCTACCGCTATAATCCAACTGACGTGGGCGTGGAAAATCATATGGAAGTTGATTTACTTTTGGCGCACCCTTTAGCCTTTCAAGCCAATATTCAATCCCTTCATTTTGCATTTCCATCCATTCAGGGGAACGCTGCCAAAATGCATAATCTGCATACTGAATATCTAATGGAGCCAAACTCTCATCTGATTTCTCAACCGCATGAAGATACAATTGACATAGCTCTTTACTACAAACACCACCGGAAAATCCATCTGTTGCGATGTGGTGTATAACAAACAACACTAAATATCTTTCTTTCGTTCTAAATAATTTAACTCTGATAGGAGCATCACGTTCCAAATCAAAATAGATATTTATACTTGTTCTGATCTGCGCTTCTATTTCTTCATCGTTTTTATGAACCACGGAAACAAGCTCGCAGATTTTTGTCATGTCGATACTTTCCATTGGCATTACAAACTGAAACGGCATTCCTAAATTTTCGCCATAACAAGTCCGCAATATTTCATGCCGCTCTATCAACTTGCGCACAGCAAGTTGAAAGCAGGAAAAATCAATCTCACCACTAATATCGAATAAGAAGTGACTGTTGTAATACTCGTTGCCTGACGCAAACTTTTGCGCTAAGTACAAGCTTTGCTGTGAAAATGACAGTGGTATTTCACAAGCTTTATCGACCTTTTGAATCGTGTGGCGTTTCTTATTATCTTTATAAAGCTTATTTAAAAACGACTTCAACGCTTCTTTATTACTTATCAGTGTCGTCTTCAGGCTATCAGGAATTCCCGTTTTTGGTAATTCACAAACCAGCTTGTCACCTTTGATATTTAATTTAACGTGATGAGCCCGAAGCTCTTGTAAAAGTGCCTCAACATTCATAGTTCAAGCACCTCAACAGGTTCAGTCGTATCGGCCTCACTATTTTCTTGCTCAAGTAACCACATCCGAGTTTCAATTAATTCGGAAAGTGCAGAAATAGTTGGTAATTGCAATAATTCCTGAAGTGGTATCTCAAATTCAAACTGCTTGCGCATTTTGGTTACTAAGGCAGCCGCCATTAAGCTATGCCCACCCATTTCAAAGAAATTATCTTCTATTCCAACTGGGCTATACCCCAAAACTTCTTGCCATTGCTGCGCTAGTAGTGATTCAAGCTCCGTTCTTGGTTCAACATAATCAGGCGCAAAACTTGGACGGCTATGATTGGAAGCCAATGCAAGGTCATCACTACTACCATCAATTTGAGACTCTATATTTGCAAACTTTAACTCTAAGCCTTCACCTTTGACATCCATACTACTACCAAGAATAGTCGCAAGCTGCTCTGTAACACCTTGTTGCATCGCCTTGATAGCTGCCAATTGTGCGTCTGACAACGTCGTATGTTGTTCAACCGCTTTTAACTCCCAACGTAATGCCCCCTCTACAAGCGGTTTTGTGGTGCTGGGCATATCAGAATCTTTCGTTAAAATTAAATCAGGTTTAAATAACTGCTTACCTGTTGCTGCAGGTTCAATCCAATATCTTTTTGGCTCAAATGCATAGGTAGGAAGACGAACTCTGTGGCGCTTTTGCGTAGAATAATACTCTTCAAAAGGTAGTGTGATCCCCGCTGCCCATATTTCAGCACGCGTAAATGCGATACTTTCCAGAGTCAACTCTTGCTCTGCAGGTTTAGGTAATGTACTTGCAACATGAGCTTGGTTATTGCTCAACGTCTTTATAAATGATCGTAAGGTAGTCCCTGGGCCAACTTCAACGTACACACGGCTAGTATCCTCAGACCATAATGTCTCTAAGCCATCATTAAATTTCACAGTTTGACGCAGGTGTTTAGCCCAATATTCTGGGCTGCAAACTTCTTCCTCAGCCCAATCACCCGATACATTTGAGATAAACGGGATAGTTGGTTTATTCATCGGTATTGTGCTTGCAAACTCTATGAATGGCTGAAGTGCAGCAGCCATCATCCCGCTGTGAAACGCATGAGATGTATGTAGCAGAGAAGCTTCAATTCCTGCTGCATTTAGTTCAGCTAATAAAGCGTCAACTGCTTCAGGCTGCCCTCCCAAAACCTGTGAATGTTCGCTATTTTGAACGCAATGCCAAACTCCCTCTCTTACCCAGTTAGACACTTCACTTGCAGCGATTGGAATCGACAACATTTTGCCATGTGGCATACCCGCCATGAGCTCACCACGCTTTGCAACGAGTCTTATTGCATTTTCCAGAGTAAATACACCGGACAAACACGCTGCAACATACTCACCGATACTGTGACCAATCATGCTTTGTGGTTTTACATCCCAACTTATTAGCAGTTTAGCTAGTGCATAACTAACACTAAATAAACTTAATTGAGCATTCTGAGTTTGTTTAAGTTGTGTACTGGCAGCAGTTGAATTCTCACAAAACAAAAGTTCTTTTAAGGACAAAGAGCAATGCGTGTGTATTAATTCAAAGCACTGATCTAAATGCTTTTTGAACTCAGCTTCATTTTCATATAAAGCTTTCGCCATACCGACATACTGACTACCTTGACCGGGGAACATAAAACAAATATCTCGCTCTGTTTTGTTCTGGGCACTATGGATCGTGAATCGCTTGTCGTCTCCTGTCAGCTTATTCTTTAATTCATCTATTGAACTGACAACAGTGACAAACTTGTGTTTAAAATTTCTCCTACCGACTTGTAACGTGTAAGCAACGTCAGCAATATTTAGCTCTGGGCAGCACTTCAAGTGCTCAAGCAGGTTTTCTTTCGTTTTTACTAATGAGGATGCTGTTTTTGCAGACAACACGATTAGATGAAGTCCACTAGCTGAATCAGACTTAGGTAACTCAGGCGCTTCTTCTACGATTAAATGTGCATTCGTTCCACCAATGCCAAATGAACTAATACCAGCTCTTAACTTGTCACCTGCACTTGGTTCCCACGGGATCGTTTTATCAACAACGAAAAATGGGCTATTAGCAAAATCAATTTTTGGATTAGGTTGTTCAAAGTTTAGACTTGCAGGTATCTTGTGATGCTCCATCCCCTTCAACGTCTTTATCATACTGGCAACTCCCCCCGCTGATACGAGGTGCCCAATATTTGTTTTCACAGAACCAATGCCACAGAATTGCTTTTTATCCGTATAGCGTTGAAATGCTCTAGTCAAACCAGATACTTCTATCGGATCCCCCAAGTTAGTACCTGTTCCATGTGCTTCTATATAGCTAATCGTCGCAGGATCTATCTCTGCGCTTTCAAGAGCTTCTGTAATACACCTCGATTGCCCTTCAGGGCTTGGCGCGGTATAACTTGCTTTGTCCCCGCCATCGTTATTAATTGCACTGCTCTTTAGTACGCCAAGGATCTGATCGCCATCTTCTAGTGCATCTTCCATGCGTTTCAAAGCAACAAGCGCAATACCATTCCCAGCAACTGTACCGGCAGCCCTCGCATCGAAGGCTCTACAGTGACCATCAAAGGACCCTATGCCGCCCTCTTGGTAAAATAAAGCATCTTCTCTTGAGTTTGATATTGTAACTCCTCCAGCTACCGCAATGTCACATTGATATGCAAGCAACGCTTCCCTCGCATAGTGAACAGCAACAGCTGAAGACGAACATAAAGTATTAATATTGATACTAGGTCCAGATAAGCCAAGCTTGTAGCTTGCTCTTGTCGAGACAAAGTCTTGTCCCGTTGAGAGAGAGACTTTAAAGGTCCCAACGTCCCTTACATAGTCTTGGTGTGATAATAAGTTTCTCGACAGATAGGAACTAGCACCGGCTCCACTATAAACACCAATGATGTTGTCGCCTTCTTCAGCACCATAACCCGCTCTTTCTAACAGCTCCCAAATTACCTCAAGGAAGATCCGATGCTGTGGGTCTAACAATTCAGCTTCTCTAGGCGAGAAACCAAAGAATTCAGCATCAAAATTCTCAACGCCTTCAAGTACCCCCTCAGCACCAACAAAGTTCGGGTTTTCTAAAAGTGCAGGATCAACCCCTAAGTTCAATAGCTCTTCTTGACTAAAAAACCTGACTGACTCGACACCATTTTCAAGGTTATGCCAAAACTCTTCGACACTGTTTGCACCGGGGAAGCGACCAGCCATTGAAATAACGGCAATGTCATCCTGATAATATTCTTTTAATTCTTCTGTTGATTTCATTTTCTGTTAGTCCTTTTGTTGTTTTTTTCTGCGGCGAAGGGCTGCTGCTTTTTTCTTCTCAACTCGAGAAGAAACCTGAGATAAAGTATCGTCATCTTCGTTAGATGAAGAGTCTATATATTCGGCGAGTTTTTGAATTGTCGGATAGTTATACAGTTCAACAACCGCTATTTTTTCATCAAATGTTTGTTGTACTTTTTTATGGATCTGCATCAAAACGAGAGAGTCCCCACCAAGCTCAAAGAAGTCGTCTTGAATCCCTACTTTTTCTAATCCAAGCATTTGCTCCCAAATTGACACTAATGATTTTTGAGTGGGAGTTTTTGCTGCAACAAAATCCACTTCCAAATCAGGTCTAGGTCGTGTTTGTTGTGGTAACGCGTCATTCAGGTCGAATAAACCAGTGTCACCATCTGCGGAGTTTTCATAGCGCTTTATAAAATCCGATGCTGCATACAAAGTTACTGGCTGACGGTGAGCTAATGTCTGTTCGATAACACTCATTGCAGTACTATTATCAATGCCTGCTGGCATCGCTTTATGTTTATATACAAATTCACTAAGAGGTATATTGCTTACCTTACTTGAAGAGCTAGCTAAGTCTGTTTCAATTTTCTTCATCGTGAAATTTGAAATAGTTACTAGCTGCTCTCCTGTTAAGCTGAGTAAACAAATATCAAAGCTCATGACTCCCGATTTGCTGTCCTGACTCTGCAACTCGACAAAACTATAAAACTGACCTTCAAGCTTCGAATATTGGGTAAGCTTTGCATAGCTAATTGGTATATAGACGCCACCATCAATAAAAGCTCTCAGATAAGAGGTTGCGCAATCCAGTAAGGCAGGATGTAAACTGTAGTCATTAATATCAGTATCGAACTGTGCAGGTAAGTGCATTTTAGCTAGGCCTGAGCGCTCGCCGATCCACACCTTTTCAAAACAGTTCCATCTCTCACCATACTTCATCAACTGATCGTGCTGCTCTGCATTTCGGCTCACACCAAGAGCTTGAGCCCCAAGGTCTGCAGCACCAGAAACATTGTCGAATACTCTTCCTTGAATTGAATTAATTAGCTCATTAATCGACATGCTTTCTGGCTGCGCGCTCGAAACTCCACTTACCTGCCCTTTCGCATGAATTTGGTACAACTCATTACTCGGCTGATAACTCGTAATTTCGAATTGAGTACCATTGCCATCGACTGTTAGGTTGGTATATAAATCAGACCAATCTCCTGCAGATAGGGCTGCACCAGATAGAAAGTATACGTCTTTTAAAGTGATGTGCTTTGAAGGGGTTGAATGCTGAAATGCAGCTGCAGCCATCTCCAAATAGGTTGCACCAGGAATCGTTGGTAAACCCATAACCCAATGCTCAGCAAGCGGCCAATCCCTCTCTGTATGAAATTGCTTACAGTAGACCGTCTGGCCTGACTCATTGATAATTTGATCGCCCAACAGTGGATGAGTTTGATGTGCTGTAATCCGTCTTCTGCCATTTAATGCCTCTACAGCCATTCCAGCTTCTTTCCAAGCATCCCAGCGAATACTGAAAACTCTATCTATACCTCTACTATGGGCTGCTTCTGCTATACAATCCAAACCAGCATTGGCTGAGCTATAGTCACTTTGACCCATGCCACCTAAAATCCCCGTAACCGAAGAAAATAGTACGACGAACTCCATCTCTTCACGCTCGCAAATATCAACCCAAGCGTTGGCGGTTCCCAGCTTTGCAGCTAGTACCTTATGCACAATTTCATTTGTTTGGTTCATCACCATCGTTTCACCTGGCAGTCCCGCTAGGTGAAATACACCGCTAACTTGGCCAAACTCAGTGACGGCTTTGTCCCAAATTATTTGAGCTGATCGCGGTGTACTTACATCCGCCTCAAGGCAAGTTACATTGGCACCATAGGAGTTCAATTCAGCAATAAGAGGAGAAGATGAACGGTCTGTTCGACTCACTAACACTAAGTTAGCTTTATATGTTGACGCTAAATAACGAGCAAGTTCTTGTCCTGCACCTCCGAATCCACCTGTAATTACATAAGTCGCATTATCACGAATAACTACAGGTGAACTGCTCTTTTCTAGCTCCTTGCCAATTTTTAGAAACTCTGGTTGCCAAAGATTTCTGCCTCGCACCGCACTTACAGTGGACAATTTTTTAGAACGTATTATTGGAAGTAACTGAGACTGACTAAAACTTGAACTATCAAAGTCAATTTGATGCGCTGAGATGTTCTGATGCTCTTGAGAAATTACTTTCAGTGTGCCGTACACCAGCCCTTGTTCGGGTTTAAGCAACTCTATACCTGTAACGTTACAAGCTTCTGTTGTTATCGCAAACCAACTCATCTCATCTTGGTAAGAGACATTTGAGAATGCTCTTGCTAAATGGAGATATGTGAGGATGCTATGATAGTTGTCAATAGTGCTTAAACTTGGCCAAAATGAGATAATTTTTGTCGGTAATGTCACTAACCGCGTTAATTCCGCAACTAGCTTTTCATAATCTTCAAATATTTCCGCTCTCATAATGTAGCGGTTTTCATCCTCTCGCTTAAATACTTCTCCAACCCTAACAGTCGTTATTGTGCTTGCTGTTTCCAACTCTAACTGCTTGATAATATTTTGGGAAAAATGACTGTTATCATCGAGAACGAGTATATTACCTTTATTGTCACTATCCTGTGATAGGAGTGATAGCGCTTGTTTACTCCACTGTTGCTTATAAAATCCTTCAACATCCTCTTCTGCCGTTTCTCTAAAACCTGAAAACTGAGTTTTATAAACTTTGCTATCAAATTGATAAGGAGGAAGGTCGGCGATCTTGTTAAAACCTTGAAGTACCCTGCTCCAATCAGGTTCAATATCAAGCGTATAAAGCTGCCCTAAACACTTATTGAATGCTGTATGTTCATTCTTTTCGTTTCTTTTTGCGCGGGTGGTATGCAGGACTAAACTCTGACTTTCTAATTGCCCATGGCGTGACACAATGTTGGCTAGCGTATTACCTGGACCAACTTCAACAAAAGCTCGACTTGGTCCTGACAACAGCGTGCTGATACCTTTGTGAAATTGAACCGTATGACGCAAGTGCTTAACCCAATAAGAGGCATCACATAGTTCCTGCTCACCTGCCCAATCACCTGTTACATTTGAGATAATCGGCATGTTGGGAGTATTCAGTTGAATCCCTTTGAACTCAGCTTCAAAGTCACTTAACAGTGGATCCATTAATGAAGAGTGAAATGCACTTGATGTACTGAGCTCTGTAGTTTCTAATCCATTGCTTCGTGCATCTGAAATAAATATCTCAATATCCTGGACTGCTCCAGCAACAACATAGTTCTTTTCAGAATTAATAGTCGCAATTGATACATTCGACCACTTTGAGGTGTCAAACTGAGTCCAACTGCCATTCACTGCAATCATTTTCCCCGGCGTAGCACGAGACATAATTTGGGCTCTAGCGCTAATAACCTTTATCGCGTCTTGAAGGCTGAATACCCCAGCAACTGTCGCAGCAACATACTCACCAAGACTATGCCCAATTAACGCACTAGGCCGATACCCTTTATCAATTAGACTTTGAGCAATTGCAAACTCAACGGTGAACAGTGTAAGTTGCGCAAGTTTTGTTGCTCGTAACTGTTCGTCACTTGCTATCTGCTCAGTATTTCCCCAAAGTAATTCGCATACATTAACACCTGTGAGCTCATCTATGTGTGTAGAGCATAACGCTGCTACTTCTCTAAATTTTGTATCATTCTTATATAGCCATTGTGCCATCTTAGAGTATTGAGAGCCTTGACCACTAAACATGAATACCAGTGATTCAGGGTGCAGCTCCTTATTAAACGCTGTCGCTATGTATTGATTGTCGGCATCATGAACAAGTGCAGACTTAATACTCTGCTTTGAACGCTTAAATAACATAGTATAAGCAGCAGATAGTGAATCGTTAGTATTTGACCGCAACCAGCTCTGCATTGCAGCTAAGTTACGTTGTAGACTCTCTTTAGAATGACCAGTAACAGGAATAAAGGCAGCACTTTGTTGCACTGATTCCATTGCGGGTTTTCGATACTCTTCTAAAATAATATGCGCGTTTGTTCCACCAATCCCAAACGAGCTGACGCCGGCACGTTTTACCCCTGCTGATGGCCATTGCTGGAAGTGATCCGATACCATTAGCCCAGATTCAGAAAACTGGCACTTCTGATTTGCATCCTTGTAATGCAAGCTTGCTGGAATCCCGCCATGCTTTATAGCGAGTACCGCCTTAATAAACCCAGCGATACCTGCTGCGGTATCTAAATGGCCAAAGTTGCTTTTTACTGAGCCAATTAAACAAGGCGTTGATCTATTAACGCCATATACTTGGTTCAAAGCCTGCACCTCTATAGGGTCTCCCAGCTTTGTTCCTGTTCCATGAGTTTCAATGTAACCGATGCCTTGTGGCTCAACACCAGCAATCTGTAGTGCTGTACTTAACACATCTCGCTGGCCTGCAACACTTGGTGCGGTATATCCTACTTTATTATTACCATCGTTATTAATTGCTGAACCTTTAATAACAGCATGAATTTGATCACCATCGGTAATTGCATCATGTAGTCGCTTTAAAACGACAAACCCGACTCCATCACTCAAGACCGTCCCCTGAGCACTTTCATCGAATGGCCTACATTGACCATCAGGAGCGAGGATCATTCCCTCTTGATAAACATATCCTTGTATATCTGGTTCAACTAAAGCTGGGTTGGTAGATAATGAAACAGCTCCAGCTAACGCAATATCACTATCCCCACTTAACAGACTTTGACAAGCTTGGTGAATTGCAACTAAGCCTGTTGAACAAGCTGACTGTACCGTCACAGCTGGACCATTTAGATTGAACTTGTATGCCAAACGAGTATTAAAAAAGTCTCGACTAACGAGATTAATTATCTCGTAAGCTTGTGCACCACCTTCAGAAGCGGCTTGGCTAAATTGAGCTGTCCATAATGGGTTTGCTGAAGCTCCACCAAAAACGCCCAGCAACCTCTCATTTAACGTCTCTCTCCCACAACCAGCATCTTCAAGAGCTTGCCAAGCAGTCTCATGATAGAGCCTCAATTGAGGATCCATTAAAATAGCTTCACGCTCACTATATCCAAAAAACTCTGCGTCGAAGGCCATCGCATTTTCCACAACCCCCTTAACTGGAACATAAGAGTCTTGCGATATCAGCTCACTATCCACACCTGCACGCTCTAACTCTTCAGAAGAGAATGTTGACAATCCACACCGGCCTTCTCGCAACAATTGCCAAAACTCTTGTGTCGAGTTCACTTTGGGGAATCGCGAAGACATACCTATGACTGCGATTTCAGCACCATGATAATTTTGATTAGTACTCATTGACTTGTTTCCTTGTATTCAATCTTCTTTGAAGCCTTGATTTGCCTGATTGAAGTTGCTCTGTTCGGCTTTTTGCCTCGGAGTTGCGGGTCGCAGAGGCATCAATGACTTGAGCCAGCGCGTTAAGTGAGGGATAACTAAACATATCGACAACAGTTAGTGACAAACTCAATGCTTCATTCAACTTTGGCACAAGCTCAACCATTTCTTGGGATCTTGCTCCTGCATCAAAAAAGTTTGTCTCTGCATCAAGGTGAGGTATCTGAAGGTGATGGCAAATAACGGCTGCCAGCTCCTGTATCAAACGATCTTCATTTTCAGTTGTGCTTACTTGTGCAAAACTCGAAGGTAGTGAAAGCGACTTACTATCTAGTTTGCCACTTGGTGTTAAAGGAAACGCTTTAAGTGCTTGCCAATGGCTTGGAAGCATATGTAATGGAAGGTATTCAGAAGCGGCGGCTCTCAAATGTTCAGAGGATAACTCATCATTTTCAGAGATATAGTAAGCACATAAACACTGATGACCAGAGTCAGATGTCTTGATTAGAACAACTGCGTCAGAGATATTCGGTAACTTTTTCAGTATTGACTCTATTTCACCTAGTTCTATTCTGTACCCTTGGAATTTAACTTGAGTATCTATTCGTCCTACAAATTCAACACTACCATCTGCCTGTATTTTCGCTAAATCTCCCGTATTATACCAACGCTCTCCATTACAACTAATGAAGCGACTAGCAGTTAGCTCAGGTTGATTAAAGTAGCCTTTTGCCAACCCCTTACCACTGATGTATAACTCACCCGTCCAACCCACAGGCATGAAGCTATGCTGGCTATCTAGAATTGCCATCTGTGTATTAGCGATTGGATGGCCTATTGAATTTACACTCCAACTCTCTTCCACTCGGATACAGCTTGACCAAATTGTTGTTTCAGTTGGCCCATACATATTCCAAAGCGCATCAACCTTGCTTGTTAGCTCAGTTGCTAAATGCTGTGGCAGAGCTTCTCCTCCCACAAGCGCCTTTAAGCTAGGTTTACCTTGCCAGCCAGAAGCTAATACCAACTTCCATGCGCTAGGAGTCATCTGTACGATGCTGGTATCAGGTTTGTTAATTTCATCAACCAAACCTTGCAGATCATGGGTTATACGTGAAGGAAATACTTTGACCGTCGCTCCACTTATTAACGGAAGTAATAGTTCTAAAATAGATATATCAAAACTAAATGGAGTGACGGCTAATAATCTATCTCCATGGCTGATTCCTGGTTTTTTCCTCATTGAGAGCAAAAAGTTAGCTAAAGATAGATTCGAAATTTCAACGCCTTTTGGCGTACCTGTAGAGCCCGAGGTATATATAACATAAGCAGTGCTATCGTTTTTGGCTACGGTAGTCGAGCCAATTTCAACAGCGGTATTTTCACAAAGTGACTCTACAATATAAATCTTATCTGTTAGCTCAAATGCTAACTCAGAGAAATCACTATCGATGACAAGCAATGAAATATTACTGTCATGTGCCATATGCTTTAGGCGGCTAACTGGATAGCTCGGATCCATCGGCACAAAACCAGCTCCAATTTTACTCAGCGCTACAATCGCTTCCACCATTCTTTCTGAGCGATGAAGCATTAGCCCTACGAGATCACCGGCTTTGACCCCGATTTCCTTGAATCTCAATGCAAGCCGCGTTGAAGAAAGATCTAAGGCTTCATAAGTAAGTTCTCTGTTTTGACACGACACAGCTACGGTATTCGGAGATTTCCGCACTTGCTCCAAAAATAAGGTAATAAATGGTTGTATTTCCTCATCAAGTCCAGTGTCGGACAGAGATAACGATTTATTTTTCTCAGATGTAAGCATTAATTCAGAGAGTTTTACCTCTGGATTATTTGAAACTTGTTCTAGAAGAGAAAAAAGTATTTCTAAAAGCTGTGCAATTTCCTCTTTTGAAAAGTACCCCATGTGATAATCCACCTGTAGTTCAACAGGCTGCACTTCTCCATTGTCCCAAATGGTTAAGTTAAAAGGAGTAGTTTGGAAAGGGTTTTCGATATAATGGTAAGATGCATGCGCTTTAGCAAAGCGACAACTATTATTTAATTTTAAGAAGTTCACACACACATCATAGAGACCACTTCTTGCTTCAGGGCCCATATCAGAAACAATATGACCAATTGGGTATTTCTGATGTCGATATATTTTTTTTTGCTCAGAAGCTACATAGCTAAGAAACTGATCAAATGAGGTGTCTGATGTATAAGCTAGCGATATAGGGCTAACACTTGTATATAGAGCTATATCATTCTTTTGTTTCGCTGATTTTCGATTGTGAGCTGGTAACCCTACATTAAAATTACGCTCTCTATATAGTCTAGAGAACATTATAAAAACAAGAGACAAAAATACAGTACCAGGGGACTTAGCTAGAAACCCTTTGTTTGAAAATAAGCTTTCATACTTATCTCGCGCTACTGAAAAAACAACTCTCTCACTTGAGTTTTTCGATTCCAATTTCCTATTTGGAACAAGTATATTCCTTTTAGAACAATGCAAGTAAGACTTCCAAAATTCCTTATCTTTCTGATACCGTTCTGACTCCAAGTATACTGAGTCTTGTTCAAAATAGTTTTGCTGCGCGTGCTCATTAACCTGATATTCTTTTGATTCATAAGCTTTTGAAAGTGCCTCAGCCCATAGCGCAAACCCCCAGCCATCAATCAGCAAATGATGCGCTACACCTACAAACCAGATCCTTTGATCTGTCAGTTGAATGATATAAGTTTTGTAGAGGCATCTTCCCTTAAGATCAAAGGGCTGAGAAAATATTTCTTTCACAAGCTCCTGCGCTGACTTAATCGGTTCAATAGTGTCTCTATAATCAACCACCGTAGACTTAATATGTAAAGCGTTATCAAATCTTGCTTTGGGACCATCATGCTCATGCTCAATAGTCAAACTAAACATAGGGTTACTTGCTATAACCTGATCACTTGCTTCTAATAAAGATGTGACATTTGCCGAGCTTATATCAACATATCCACCAATATTATATTTAGCATTACCAATACAATGTAGCTGATCGAAGTAAACATCCTTCTGCGCTAGAGAAAAATCAAACCTCATATGCGTTATCCTTATTATTTTCTGAGTTTTTAAAATTTGATTTTTCAGCCTTAGCCTCGCCATAATTTAACCTTGAAGCACTTAGCTGAACCTCTCCTTTATCTAAATGAACGAGCTGATCTGATAAGTTATAATATCTATCATCATGAGTTATAACTATAATCAACTTATTTCTTGACTTTAAAATAGGTAGGATTTCTTTGTAAAAAATCTCTCTGAATTGAGGATCTTGATCTGCAGCCCATTCATCAAATAAATAAAAATCTTTATCTTCTACAATACTAGCTATTAATGCTAACCTTCTTTTTTGACCATCTGAAAGTTCTAAAGTAGAGAATCCATCTCCTTCTAAAAACACCTTCTCATCGAGGTTAAGCTTCACTAACCAATAATTAATTTCATCTATAACATCACTATTTTCTAAATCAATTCCATGCAGCTTTTCAAATAAGTGATAATCACTATAGATAACACTTATTGACTGGCGATAACTATCAATATTGCTTTCATCAACTTTCACATCATCAAAGATAATATTTCCTGATGTTGCCCTATAATGAAGTGTAGCGACCTTACAGAAGGTTGATTTACCCGAGCCATTCCCTCCAACAATAAAAGTTATTTCTCCGCGTCTACAACTAAAAGAAATTGGGCCAACTTCAAAATTAGATTTTTTATAAGAAAAGCAAGTATTATCGAAAGTTACTTTTTCCCAGTTACTAACCGGGGTTAATTCACTCTCTACCTCCTTAGACAAAGATGCAAGAATCAGATCTACTTTATTATATGACGCATTAGCTCTATAAATTGGAGCTATTGATTGCAATATCCATCGAATTGGGCCGGATATATATAGCAGAACCATAACTATACCCAGTAATTCACCATGACCAATCGAGTAGTAATTAACAAAAGAGAAAACCAAAACGGCGATAATTAGATAGGTTAATAGCATCCCATAGTTTTCAGCAAAGATTGTATAGTTATACGTTTTAGTAAGTGTTTCACGCATTTCATTTTCAGCTTTAAGCAACTCATTTTTAATAAATGACTCTCGCTTAACATTATTAACTTTCAACTCTTTCGCTCCCATTAGTAAAGAGCGAAATGATTTTTGAAGTTCATCTGTTTCTTGTCTTGATTTATTAAAAAACCTCATGGAATAGATGATAGGAATTTGATAGGTAATAACTGAAACAACTAAACAAACCAATAAAAATAGAAATGCCCCCATACTTAAAAAGTAGATATATAAAAATACACCTAACAAAATAACTGAACTGACTAACAGACCAGGAACTGCTTGCGCCCCCATCATAATTCGACTGATATCTGTACTTAATACAACGAGTAATTTAGAAGTTCCAACTGACTCAAGGTTCTCGATTGGAGCCCCTAGAATCTTTTCAAACAATCTTTTTCGGATATTACTCGCAAGCATTAATGCTGACTTTTGTAATGCAATCATTGACACTGATTGCAAAATAAAAATCGCAGCGCAAATACCTAAAAATAACAGCGCTAAATTTGGATGTGCTATTTGCACGCCCAGCACCTCAACAAAATCTGCGGTGCCGTCTAATACATAGCTAAACTCTTCAATTGCGATTAGAATAACTGGAACTAGCGACGCGTAGATAAGGCCTGCGATCGCGCCGCTCAACAGTGAAATAAAGACAGAGTTAGGCGCCGTCTTTCCTAATTCGGAGAGTAACCTCATTACAATTCCTTTTTATTAATTATTATATTTATTGCGGTGTTTCAGTAACTAATTGATTACTTTCATATAAGTCGATCATGTCATCATAGTGTGGGCTCATGATATTGCCGGACTGACCCGTTGAATTGATGTACCAAGACTTAAACCCTTCCTGCTTACTCGACACCATAATTTGGCGAAACCCAGCACCAAATATCTGCTCATATCCATCAGCACTATCAAACCGATAACCGGCGGCATTCACGGTATCTAATGAACCAGCTCCAGTGATCTGCCGCTCAAAAATTCGTCTCGAAAAGTCCGCTTCACTAAAGGGTTGATGCGCGAAAATTCTCGGCGCAAGCTCTCCCCATGACCACGGCCTAGCGCCAAACTTACGCTCAAGTTCAACTAAAGTCGCTTGATAGGAATCCCTAATTTCATCTGTACATTTTTCTGAAGTGTCAGAACACCATAATTCATGGTCTTGTAAGGCGAGCAATAACTGTTTGTCGGTTAGACTAGATGCGGTTAGCCCGCCACCAAATTGTGTAGCAAGACTTTGTGAATGGAATAATTTGACTTTTAAATTTCTGATCATGACTTGGTATATAGCACCAACGTCAGGGTCAGATTTATAATCTCCGTCCCAATGTAGTAGCTCACCAAGTAAAGGCTTCAGATTTGGATAGTCATTTCTAAGAAGGTTGAGTAGATCTATCGCTCCTAAGTCAAGTACATCACCTTGAATACTCCGGAAAGTATCGATGGAAAGTTTGTGTCCTCGCTTTAACTCACCTTCTATAAGAGATGCTATACGTTCCGCTCTATATGAAGGAGCCCAGTCCATAGAAATGAAGTAAGGATAATCCTCAGAGACATGTTTTTGGTTGGCATTAATGATATAGCCTTTTTTAGGGTTGAATTCCGTTGGCATACTTTCCCAAGGAATGTACCCAGTCCATTCAAACTCATACTGATTAACAGGTATGGCTCCAGAATGTTTTTTGCGAAGCGGAACTTTACCCGCGCTATTGAGGCCTATATTGCCTAGGCGATCTGCATAAACAAAATTGATTGTCGGCGTGATAAGAAGCTGGAGCGCATTCCTGAACTCTTCCCAATTAGAAGCATAATTCAGGTCGATCAAGGCAGAAATAGAAGTATCACTGTCATTTAAAGCTGTCCATCTCAGTGCATACCCATGAGACGCGCCAGCACTATAATCTAGAATAGGCCCATATTTTGATTGTGCAACCGTATGTTTTATAGTCTCTGGGGCTTTTCTAAATTGAGCTGGGAAGTCAGCCTTAACCGCGATCTCCTCTACCCTTTGAACAATTTTCTCTCCTGCAGAATTCCCTCCTCGATTAAGGTCCACTATGACCAAATCTTGCGTATCCGCGGGCATGTTAGTACCGCCCCAAGCAATATGAGCATTATGTCCAAATACAATTACAGGCAATCCTGGAATGGTCATACCTGATGCGTTTACTTCGCCGCCTAACAAAGACGCTCGATACCATAATGAAGGCATTTGGAAAGAGAGATGAGGATCATTCGCCAACATCGCATCGCCCGAAGCACTTAACTCCCCAGAAATTGCCCAAGCGTTACTCCCGGCAAATTTGCCTCCAATCCCATGCTCTAGCAATAAAGCTTCTTCGATACTCGCTAACTGGCTTAACGTCTCATCCAATTTAGCGACACGTGATATATCCTCTGATAAAGATTGCTGATCATTAAGCTCTGGATAGATTGAGTGTAAATAGTCCACTGGTAATTTAGCGGCAGCTTGTACTCTGGCGCGTTCATAATTAGCAGCAAAACTCAGAGAGTAAGAAAGTAGCTTACCTACCATTAATGAATCTTCAGGAGACCAATTTGAAGCAACGACACCAAAAACCCTAAACTCAATTGGTAGGTTTTCAGAATCTCTGATATACGCATTCACTCCTTCAGAGAAGGCAACTAAGATGCCTTTTTCCCGCTTCCCTAAACTTTTTAGCGCCTCTTTTGCAGCATCAGCAAGCCCCAAAGTACGCATATATTTATCACGCTCAATTGTTGATGCTCCAAAGACCTCACTCAAAGTACCTTTAATTAGTCGGCGCTGTAACTCCATTTGCCAAAGCCGATCTTGAGCTTGAACATATCCCATAGCGAAAAAAGCATCATGATCACTTTTCGCGCTTATATTTGGAACTCCGTACTTATCTCTAGAGATACTCACTTTGTTACTCAAAGCGCTATCGCTTAATGTGATATTATCCAGAGGTAAAGTTTCTCTCTCGTCTAAGTAAAAATAAGAGATGATTATAAGGAGGGGAATAAATACTAAAATAACAAATCTTAATGCTAATGACTCTCGAGAAAACACCTTACTTCTTCCTTGCATATCAACAGTAACAAACGAAAATTTAGCCTATTAGAGTGCATCAAGTAGCCCCTTTAACATTAGACTCAACTTATTAATATCAGGTACATAGTACCCAAAAAATGAAACTGATCAACACAAAAAACAAAACAAAAATTAACTCGATTAACACAATTAACACACAGGACACAATTGAGAAATACAAAATTGCATAATGTACATACAACTTCCTCACATGCAGTATCATTCACCTAAATACAGACAAATAAATGGTGAACAAAAAGTCGCCTATAAAATGCGGGCTCTTTGGTGTTAGCGTATATAAACAAAAGATGTAAAAATTAATCTAAGAAGCAGTTAATGAGCAAAGAAAAGTTTCGATTAAATACCTAAAGAAAGGTGCTTTATATGCAATATTTAGAATGTATTTTTTCTATAAATTTAGAAATTAATTTCAATTTTCTGCTCAATACCAGACCACCATTAGTGCAGACAACTGAATATACTCGAGCAATTTTTAGCTATTCGGTATCTTGATACCTTGAGCATTTAATCAATATCAACTACAACAGAAATGGAAAGTGTCGTTGTCAGGAAAAATATTACGCACCACCATGGAACACTTACGCACCAATTTAGTGCAAAACATCCGTTCACAGATCAGTGAATTTAAATAAATCACTAAAAATCAAACAGTTAAACAATTGGCACGATTAACGCTTATCAAGGTGCAATTGCAGTACATTGCAGCAAAAAATAACCCAACGAGTCGGAGGACACATGTCACAATCGGTTTTAGATTTTATTAAAGAGCACGACGTAAAATTTGTTGACTTACGTTTCACAGATACAAAAGGTAAAGAACAACACGTATCGATCCCACATCATCAAGCCGATGAAGACTTCTTTGAAGACGGCAAAATGTTTGACGGCTCATCTATCGCTGGTTGGAAAGGCATCAACGAATCTGACATGGTACTTATGCCTGATGCAGAAAGTGCTAAGCTAGACCCATTCGCAGAAGAAACAACGCTTATCGTCCGTTGTGACGTGGTTGAACCAAACACACACCAGGGTTACGAGCGTGACCCACGTTCAGTAGCTAAACGCGCTGAAGAGTTCATGCGTTCAACGGGTATTGCAGACACCGTATTATTCGGTCCAGAGCCAGAGTTCTTCTTGTTTGACGATGTTAAATTTAAAACTGACATGTCTGGCTCAATGTACAAAATTGATGCTGAAGAAGCGGCTTGGAACTCAGACAAAGACTACGAAGGTGGTAACACAGGTCACCGTCCTGGCGTAAAAGGTGGTTACTTCCCAGTAGCACCGGTAGATTCGTCTAATGATTGGCGTGCAGCTACTTGTTTAGTACTTGAAGAGATGGGCCACGTTGTTGAAGCGCACCACCACGAAGTAGCAACTGCTGGTCAAAATGAGATTGCGACTCGCTTTAATACTATGGTAACTAAAGCAGACGAAATCCAAGAGATGAAGTACGTTATCCACAACATGGCTCACCTATACGGTAAGACAGCAACCTTTATGCCTAAGCCAATCGTTGGTGATAACGGTTCAGGCATGCATTGCCACCAATCACTTGCTAAAGACGGCAAGAACATCTTCGCAGGCGACAAGTACGGCGGTCTATCTGAAGAAGCGCTTTACTACATTGGTGGTATCATTAAGCATGCTAAAGCAATCAATGCATTCACTAACCCAGCAACAAACTCTTATAAGCGTCTAGTACCTGGGTTTGAAGCGCCAGTTATGCTTGCATACTCAGCACGTAACCGCTCAGCATCAATCCGTATCCCGGTGATCCCATCAGAAAAGGGTCGTCGTATCGAAGTACGCTTCCCAGATCCTGCGGCGAACCCATACCTAGCTTTCGCAGCGCAGTTGATGGCTGGTCTTGACGGTATCCGCAACAAGATCCACCCTGGCGATGCAATGGACAAAGATTTGTACGACCTACCAGCGGAAGAAGCAGCAGAAATCCCAACAGTTGCAGCATCACTTGACGAAGCGCTTGCTTCTCTAGATGCTGACCGTGAGTTCTTAACTCAAGGTGGCGTATTCACTGACGACCTAATCGATGCGTACATCACACTTAAGTCGAAAGAAGTTGAAAAATTAAACATGACAACTCACCCAGTTGAGTTCGAAATGTACTACAGCGTTTAATCGCTAACAGACTACTACGCTCAGTACCGCGGTATTGAGCTTGTAGAGCCAAAACTCATTATGCGTTTCTGGCACTCTTAATCATATGTGTTCTCAAGCCCGTAATTACGGGCTTTTTTAATTTAATTCAAAAGGTTAAATTAAATATCTCGAATAAATTTATTATCGGAGTTACTCATTTGTAACTCGCAATTCCAACAACACTATACTAAAGTATGAACAGTAGTTTACTGTGGAGAGTTGTGGTGCGTCAGTGGTTTCTTATAATGTCGGTTAGCATGACGCTAACCCTAACAAGCATTGATGCTGCAGCAGAGTCCAATCCAAAAATCTATCGCTGGAAAGACAAAAACGGCCATTGGGTCTATTCGGATGTACCGCAACCTGGTTCAAAAGAAGTCAAACTCAACGCCAGCGCTTTAACCATGCCAAGTGTTGATACTAAAATTCTCGAACAAACGGATACAACACCAACGATTCAATATACAGCTAAAATCACTTCTCCTGAGCATGAGCAAACAATCCGTGATAATAGTGGCAGTGTATACGTAACTGGCACCATAGAACCAAGATTTACCCAAGGTTTAAGCGTGCAACTCTTTCTCAACGGAACAGCCACAGGGCCAAAACAAAGTAATACTCAGTTTTCTTTGCGTGGTATCAATCGTGGCGAGCACTCTTTGGTTATGAAAGTGTTTAATCAAAAAGGTATGTTAGTCGCCCAAAGCGATGCTCATAAGTTCTTTTTGCACCGCAATACCGTGAATAATTAGAGCGATATTGCTTACCTACACTGACTTTTAACCAGTAGTTGCAAACACACCATACTCATCCCTCCTGCTATTGAGGAGGCCAAACTCGACATTTCATTGTGTTCAATCCACAACCTTTGCTCACCCACCTGGATTTGATAGTAGACTTCAGCCTTTGTTTGCAGTAGATATTTATCTCGCCAGTTAGGTTGAACGACCCGTATTACGCCTGTAAGGGTGGTTTTCTCGCCATTCGTAGCCCGATGTAAATTAGCGGTGTGAGGCGGAAAGCAACCCGTATACTCGGTAACATTCCTAGCGCCTTGAAAGTCACAACCACTCATGCAGAACGTGACAAAAAGGCTCCCCCCGCAAGCACAAGCTAGATGTATTTTTTGACACAAAGCATTAATAATGTGGGCACCTTAAAGTTGGCATGCTTTATTAATACCAAGTTTAGGATACGAGTTCGAAAACCCCTAGTTTCTGAGCTCAGGTAATAATTTAATCCAATGGATGCAAAGCTATGCTATTCTCATTGCACCACATTGGTGCACGGTGAACATATATGGATCAACATAACTCGATTGACTTGGATAAAGTTTGGCAATCTCTCTCAACCGCGATTTTAGTGCTCGATCAAAATTTAATGATCCACTATGCCAATTACAGCAGTAGTGAACTACTGGGACTCAGCACTAAACGGCTTGTTGGACTGGCGATTGATAGTGTGTTTAATCATCATCATATAGACTTGCCACGGCTCTCTAAATACGTGCTACAAGATGGTGTAGACTGCCAGCAACACAGGGTAGACGTGGTATTTGTAGATAATCGTGTTGCGACACTAAGTCTGCATGCCAGACGAGTTTACCTTGCAGAAGAGGCGTTCATTTTAGTGGAATGTCGCCGTGTTGATGATGCCCTGCGTTATGACCAAGCATCCAATCAAATGCACCAATTTCAAGCAGCTCGAAATCTCATTCGTGGTCTTGCTCATGAAATAAAAAATCCACTTGGTGGGATCCGCGGTGCGGCGCAATTATTGCAGTACGAAACTGATCAACAAGAACGGGAAGAATGTGCCACGCTCATTATTGAGCAAGCAGATAGATTGCGCGAGTTGGTAGATAGATTGCTTGGACCCAATCAGTTACCACAAAAAGAGCCGTGTAATATCCATCAGGCGTTAGAATCGGTGATAAAGTTAACCACCTTGGAGCGCGATGCCGATATCACCTTGGTAAAAGATTATGATCCCAGTATTCCGGCTATCGTGATAGATCAAGCCAAAATTCAGCAGGTTCTGCTGAATATGCTACGCAATGCTCAACAAGCGCTACAGCATGACGGTACGATCACCATAACAACGCGCATTAAACACCGTCTTCATCATGGTGAGCGACTATTGAAAAAAGCATTACTCATCCGTATCAGCGACAACGGTCCAGGGATCGCCGATGAGGTAAAAGAGACATTGTTCTTTCCGATGATCACGAATAAAGAAGGAGGCTCTGGACTTGGGCTCTCTATCGCGCAAACTTTGGTAGAGCAACACCAAGGATTTATCGAATGCGATAGTTGGCCAGGACACACTGAGTTCAGTATCTATCTTCCCTTTGACAACACCGAAACAGGAAACGTGCAATGAAATCAGTTTGGTTAGTCGATGATGACGCTTCAATCCGATTTGTTTTAGAAAAGGCATTAAAGCGAGCTGAGTTTGAAACCGAGAGCTTCGCCAGTGGTCAAGATGTATTGACCGCGCTTGAATATGAGCAACCCGCGGTTCTGATCTCAGATGTACGTATGCCAGGTATCGATGGCATGGCCTTGTTAGATAAAATTGCAGGGCTCTACCCAAACTTGCCGGTGATCATTATGACCGCGCACTCGGACTTGGACTCTGCGGTCAACGCATTTAAAAAAGGGGCGTTTGAATATCTCGCCAAACCTTTCGACTTAAACGAGGCCGTTTCCCTTGTGCAACGTGCATTTCGTGCAGGCCAGCAAACTAAAAAGCAAAAGCGCCAAAGTGAAAAAGCCAATAGCCCCGACATTATTGGTGAAGCCCCAGCGATGCAGGAAGTGTTCCGCGCCATCGGTAAACTTTCCGCTTCAAGCATGAGTGTATTGATTAACGGCGAATCTGGTACGGGTAAAGAGCTTGTGGCAGGCGCACTGCACAATCACAGCCCGCGCAAAGAGGCTTCTTTTATCGCGCTCAATATGGCCGCCATTCCCAAAGATCTCGTCGAGTCTGAGTTGTTCGGCCATGAAAAAGGCGCTTTTACTGGCGCTGACAGCATGCGCCGTGGCCGCTTTGAGCAAGCCGATGGCGGCACCCTATTTTTAGATGAAATCGGTGATATGCCACTGGACGTGCAGACTCGGCTATTGCGCGTACTCGCCGATGGTGAGTTTTATCGGGTTGGTGGCCACAACAGTGTGAAAGTCGATGTCCGTATCGTCGCGGCTACCCATCAAGACTTAGAGACACTGGTCAAGCAAGGTAAATTCCGTGAAGACTTATTTCACCGCCTCAATGTCGTCAGGTTAAAACTACCAGCCTTACGTGAACGCCCTGAAGATATCGCCGCCCTGTGCGATCACTTTCTTGCAAAAAGCGCAAAGGAGCTAAAAGCCGAGCCAAAAATCATCTCCAAACATGCTCTGCAAAAAATGCAGGCGTATCATTGGCCTGGCAACGTTAGGCAATTGGAAAACACCTGCCGTTGGTTAACGGTAATGGCCCCGGGTGAACTTGTCACCCCTGCGGATCTGCCCGAAGAGCTAGAAAAGCCACAACAGATTGACGCCTTAGAGCATGGCAATTGGCTGGACGCATTCCAAACTTGGTTAGACTCAGAGTTACGTAAAGGAAAAGACCATATTTGGCCCGATGTACAGGCACAATTAGAAACACGACTGATCAAATCCGCACTCAATGCCTGCCATGGCCATAAACAAGATGCGGCGTTAAAGATAGGTTGGGGACGCAATACGTTGACCAGAAAGCTAAAAGAGAGAAATATTCAGGACTGACTCGATTGCTTGAGTCACATAGTTCCGCTACGTGGGCAGCAATCAAGTCAGAAAAATAACTTAACCTAATGATATATAAGTGACTTTAAAAATCCATCAGAACAGTCTACACTCTCTAAGTTAGGTCCAGTTAAATAGTGCTAGTGTGTCATCTTTTATAGTCGCTTTAATAATAATCTCAAGTGCTTTAGGTGCAGGAGAAGCTAAGGTAGAGCATACCTATGAATATGATAGAGCCGAGTATTTTCTCAACAAAGACCCTGCTCGTGCTTTACAAATCATTCAGCAGGTTGAGCCAGACAGGCAAACGAATAAAGCTCAATATATCAAAAGACAGCTTTTAGAAGCTACAGCACTAATGCTGCTGCGAAACAATGATGTTGCGCAACAGCCTGTGGCACGGCTTTTTGAGCTTTCTCAGACTGCTGAGTTTCGAGGCGAGCTTTTCCAAATCACCTTTTTATCCGCAACTTTGCTTAGACGTGCAAATCGCCTGGAAGACGCCACACAAGCCTATACTTGCGCACTTAAATACACAACTAATTTGAAGCAACAGCTGAGGGTATTAAATGGACAAGCAAATACACTCAGAGAACAAGGACGATACCCAAAAGCAAGCGCCATTTACGCTCAAGCAATCAAGGTCGCAGAGCAACTCCCTGATAATATAGCCATGGCTTCTATCTACAACAACTTAGGGGTGCTGCATCTAGATGCCAATAACTTAACAGATGCAAAATCAGCCCTTCAGCATGCTTTTGAACTTTTCCAGCTAGCCACAGTCAAGTCAGCCGTTTTAAATTCCGGTCTCAATCTTCTACTCGTCGCGGTGTTAAGCAAAGATGAAGCCCTTTATCAACGCCTCCAGCCTAGATTACAAGCACTAACAGAGGATTACTTAAATGAGTCTCGATCGGCTTATCTTGACTGGATAAAAGCAGGACAGGCGTTTTCCCAAGGAAGCCACCTCAACGGATCAGAAAAAGCCAAGTTAGCGGCATCTTTTTTGAAAATAGATGACTTAGGCTTGAAGCGATTATTAAAAACACACTTAGCTATACCAATGAATGTGCGTCTAGATGCATCAGCATTTAAGCAAAACGCGTTTTCACTGAGTAGTTCAAAAGCAGATCCTGTGTGGGTCAAAAAGTTACTCAACTGCAACTGGTGAGTTGATTTATTCACAGCAGCTTGTATTCATACCTCAGAATCAACCTGCAAATGGGGGGTAATCATTGACGAGAAAGTCAAAAGCACGCAATATTCATGAATAAATTTGATTACCGAATGGGTTGCATGAAGTTACTTGAAAATGTCCCACTGTTTAAACAACTAGAGATCATCAATCGCTTAGCTTTTTTTAAAGAGTTTACGCTTGCCGAGCGCCAGGTGTTGCTTGAGTCTTTTGGTCACTTATATCTGGTGCAACAAGAGCGTCATGCTTTCAAACGCTTTGAAAAAGACAATCGCCTGTATATTGTATTAAGCGGTGAGTTTTTGATTTTTAAACAAGATGCGGCCCATGATTTAGGTAAAGTTGGTCCTGGAGAGTTTTTAGGTGAAGGTGCATTTATCACTAACCGAGAACGCAGCACTAGCGCACAAGCGTTAAAAGACAGCATCATATTGGCGATAACCCCAGATGCATTAACACGCTTGCCTAATGTGATCCGGGAAAAAATCAAAGATAAGCTCATTGAAGGTATGAGCCATCGCATTGCTAAGCTCAATGCATTTATTGAAGGGCAAGAAACCTAAATGAGCAGTGGGAGCCGTAGCTCCCACTTTGTATTATGCTAACAACTCACTGAATGCATCAAACAAGCTATCTAGTTCTTCTATGGTGTTGTAATGCATACAACCGATGCGAACAACCCCACCTTTATCCATCACCCCTAGCTGCTCGCAAAGCCCTTGGGCGTAGAAATTACCATCCCATACGCACATGTGCTTTTTACCTAAGAATTCCGACACGGTACGTGGCTCGATGCCATCAAATGTCAAAGCAAACGTTGGTGTACGCTCAGCGAGTCGCTCACGTGACTCGATACCAAAAAGTTTAATCTTTTTAAATTCGGCTAAACGCGTTAAGAAGTGCTGGCTAAGCTGCATCTCATGCGCTTTTGTGCGTGCAAACGCCTCAACCAGTTTCTCACGGCGTGGTGCATCTACACTCATCTCGCTAAGTGAAGCAATGTAGTCAATCGCCGCAACAACACCCGCTAGTCCTTCGAAACTCTGCGTACCAGTTTCCCAGCGGCCTGGGATAATGTCTTTTGCCGGCTCCACCTTATACGGAGTAAAACCTTCTAAATGCTCACGCTTACCATAAACAATGCCCACATGCGGACCAAAGAACTTATAAGCAGAGCACGCAAGGAAGTCGCAATCCAAACCTTGTACATCGATTAGCTCATGAGGTGCATAATGCACAGCATCAACATATACCAATGCACCAACTTGGTGCGCAAGCTCCACAATGCGTTTGATATCGTTGATTGAGCCCGTTGTATTCGATGCATACGTCACCGCAACTAACTTAGTCTTGGCATTTAGTAGTGATTCAAAATGCGCAAGATCAAGCGTGCAATCGGTTTCATTAATACGCACCGCATGTACCGTCGCACCTTTATCTTCGGCAGCTTGACGCCATGAAGAAACGTTTGAATAGTGATCGGCATTGGTCACAATAACTTCATCACCTGCTTGCCATTCGCGAGATAGCGCACGGCTAAAGCTAAAGGTTAAGCTAGTCATGTTGGCACCAAATACAATTTGATCTGCACTTGGCGCATTGAGTAAGTCCGCAACCGCTTGGCGCGCTTCACTCATCAAACTGACGGTCTTATCGCTCGAGAAAAATGCACCACCTAAGTTAGAGTTAAAATAACCAAGGTAAGCAGACATCGCGCTCAATACGGATTGCGGTACTTGAGAGCCACCCGGACCATCAAGGAAAATTGGCGCGGCTCCACCAATACTTTGCATAAGCGCAGGGAACTGACGACGCACTTGATTTAAATCCATACTACCCTCTTAGGCTGTAAATACGAAGCAGTCTAGGTAACCGACTTGCTCGGCATCTAGCTTGTTCATCGGTGTTGCGTTATGCCACACTTCACGGTCATTCACCAGTGCAAATAAACCATCTTTGATTTCCATTTTGAAACAGGGCTCAGCTTCTTTGTGCTCATAAACCAATAGCTCGCCACCAGCAATATTTTCGTGAGAAACACCGCAGACACAGACATGGTCAAAGCCATCTTGGTGCACACCTTCTGGCGCAGGAGGGGTATCGCTTTCAATCGCTAACATGCGAAACTGATGCACTTCTATGCTGGTATCATCTGCAATTCCCGTCATGGCTTTAAATTCAGCAAGCATATGCTTAAAGCCATCGGTGTTTAACATGTCCTGCTCAAGGTTTTCGTAAACACGCTCAATATTACCTTGGAAAGTATTAATTGAGTCGTCTTGCACGAAAGCCTTAGTCGGCTGCAATGTCACTTCACCGTCAGTGAATTTAACCACTGAATAGCGGCGCTTTCTGAATGCACCATCGGCATAAGGGTTATCTGGAAGTTGATTGAAGAAAGGCTTAACTGCGTCGATATGTGACTGCGGTAAAAAGCGTAGTTGTAATAAATTCTGGTTGTTTACTGTTGTCATGATCCTCTCGCCCATTGATGAGAATTTGCCGACAATTCTAATAAAACCAGAGAAAATTACTGTTTAAAAAAACGGGATTTTAACAAGCAAAACGCAATAAAAACCCACTTATAGCCACTTTAATAGATTACTTATCTAGATTTAAAATAATGCTTGATAACACCATTTAACTTGAGTGCTTTATGTGCATAAAAAAAGCCAGCATGCGCTGGCTTTTTTCTTTCAATGTATTCTAGAGCGAGTAATTAAACCGCTTGTTGAATGATCACTGAGTCTGCCTTTTTAGTGTACTGAGGCATCTTATGGAAGTTCAAGTAACGGTAAGTGTCCGCAGCCGTTGCATTGATCTTCTCTGCATACTCTTGATATTCAGCAGGTGTTGGTAGTTTACCAAGAATAGCAGCTACCGCTGCAAGCTCTGCTGATGCAAGGAATACGTTTGCACCCGTACCTAAACGGTTAGGGAAGTTACGAGTCGAGGTAGAAACAACCGTTGCTTTATCAGCAACACGTGCCTGGTTACCCATACATAGTGAACATCCTGGAGTTTCGATACGTGCACCTACACGACCGTAAATACCGTAGTAACCTTCGTCAGTTAACTGATCGCGGTCCATCTTCGTTGGTGGAGCAACCCATAGTTGCGTTGGTAGACGACCACCGAAATTATCCAGTAGTTTACCAGCTGCACGGAAGTGACCGATGTTAGTCATACAAGAGCCGATGAATACTTCGTCGATCTTCTCACCAGTTACCGCTGAAAGTAGACGAGCGTCATCAGGGTCATTTGGTGCACAAAGGATTGGCTCTTTGATATCAGCAAGATCAATCTCAATGGTGTGCGCGTATTCTGCATCCGCGTCAGCAGTCATTAGCTCAGGATTCGCTAGCCACTCTTCCATCTTAGTGATACGACGCTCAATGGTACGTACATCACCATAGCCTTCAGAGATCATCCACTTAAGCATCACGATATTAGAGTTTAGGTACTCTTCGATAGACGCTTGTGAAAGCTTAACAGTACAACCTGCCGCACTACGCTCTGCAGATGCGTCAGATAATTCGAACGCTTGCTCAACCGTTAAATGCTCAACACCTTCGATTTCAAGGATGCGACCAGAGAATTCGTTGATCTTACCTTTTTTCTCAACCGTCAATAGACCTTGCTGGATTGCATAGTAAGGGATAGCGTGTACTAGGTCACGTAATGTGATACCCGGCTGCATTTCACCTTTAAAACGAACAAGGATTGACTCAGGCATATCCAACGGCATTACGCCCGTTGCTGCTGCAAACGCTACTGCACCTGAACCGGCTGGGAATGAAATACCTAACGGGAAACGAGTATGTGAGTCACCACCTGTACCTACTGTATCTGGAAGTAGCATACGGTTTAGCCATGAGTGGATAACACCGTCACCAGGGCGTAGTGATACACCGCCACGGTTCATGATGAAATCAGGAAGTGTGTGGTGTGTGTTTACATCGATTGGCTTAGGATAAGCTGAGGTATGACAGAATGACTGCATTGTAAGGTCAGCAGAGAAGCCAAGACAAGCAAGATCTTTAAGCTCATCACGCGTCATTGGACCCGTAGTATCCTGAGAACCTACTGTTGTCATTGTTGGCTCACAGTATTGACCTGGGCGTACACCTGCCATGTTACATGCTTTACCAACCATCTTCTGTGCAAGCGTAAAGCCTTTACCAGAATCAGCCACTAACTTAGGCTTACGGAAGATATCTTCAGCTTCTAGGCCTAGTGAAGCACGAGCTTTATCAGTTAGACCACGACCGATGATCAGTGGAATACGGCCACCAGCACGTACTTCATCAAGAATTACGTCTGATTTCAGTGAGAACGTTGAGATAACTTCGTCAGTACCGTGACGCTTAACCACACCTTCGTATGGGAAGATGTCGATTTGGTCGCCCATGTTTAGTTCGTCAACTGGAAGCTCAATCGGTAGTGCACCTGAATCTTCCATGGTATTGAAGAAGATTGGCGCGATTTTACCACCTAGACACACACCGCCAACGCGCTTGTTTGGTACGAATGGAATGTCATCACCCATGAACCAAAGTACGGAGTTAGTTGCAGATTTACGAGATGAGCCTGTACCAACAACGTCACCTACGTACGCTAGCGGTAAACCTTTACCATTAAGCGCTTCCAGTTGTGCAATTGGACCTACTTCACCTGGCTTATCAGGGTTGATACCGTCACGCTCGTTTTTAAGCATAGCCAGTGCGTGTAATGGGATATCTGGACGAGACCAAGCATCTGGTGCTGGAGACAAGTCATCTGTATTTGTCTCACCCGTTACTTTGAATACAGTCACTGAAATCTTGTCTGCAACGGCTGGCTTCTCAAGAAACCATTCTGCATTTGCCCATGACTCAATCACTTGCTTAGCAAACTCATTGCCTGCTTTTGCTTTTTCTTCTACATCGTAGAATGCGTCAAACATCAGTAGTGTATGAGATAAACCCTTAGCAACGATAGGTGCAAGTGCTGCGTCGTCTAGTAGGTCGATCATAGGCGCGATGTTGTAACCACCAAGCATAGTGCCAAGTAGTTCAGCTGCATACTCTTTTGAAATGAGTGGTGATTCAGCTTCGCCTTTCGCTACTGCAGCCAAAAAGCCTGCTTTTACGTAAGCGGCATCATCTACACCTGGCGGTACACGGTTGATAAATAGATCAACGATGAACTCTTCTTCACCTGCAGGTGGAGTTTTTAGTAATTCGATAAGGTCAGCAGTTTGCTGCGCGTCTAACGGCTTAGGCACGATACCTTGCGCGGCACGCTCTTCTACGTGTTTACGATATTCTTGAAGCACAATATTGCCCTCTTGGTGACGTGGACAGACAAGTAAATGATCTGGCTGCGATTATTGATGCAATCGGCTGAACCATTCCCTTGACCATAAAATATAATGAACAATTATAAGGTCTTTGAGTATAGATGAAAATCTTGCATGCGATACCTCGCCTTATAGTCACTATAAATACAATGAATAAGCATACCGAAACAAGTATATTTTGATGAATATTAGTCAAACGAGAATCATTTTAATTTTGCGAAAAGGTATGCTTGGTGGGATCAAAAAAGGCTCCTGAAGGAGCCTTTTTGCATAAGTTAAGTAAAAATTAACGCTTAACTTTTACTTTCTCTTTAGAAGAAACGTGCGCTTCTACGCGACGGTTTTCAGCATGCGCTTCAAGCGTATTAGCTGGGTTTTTCAAACGCTCTTCACCGTAGCCTACTGTGGTAATACGCATTGAATCAATACCCATATCTACGAGTTTCTCAGCAACGTTTTTCGCGCGGCGCTCAGAAAGCTTTTGGTTATAATCCGCATCACCTACTGCTGATGCGTGACCTTCAATCACTACATCTGCATTTTTATGTTCTTTTAAGAACTTAGCAACCGCGTTGATATCATCAACATATTGCTGTGAGAAAGAAGCATCATCGTGCGGGAAACGAACAAGTAGATTTACTTTGTCTTCATTCGTTTCATATAGAGTACAACCTGACGCATCAACAGCATCGGTCATTGGTGTATTGGCACATTTATCTTCGCTGTCCACTACACCGTCTTTATCACTGTCTTGTGGTGCTTCTGCAACTACAGGTGCCGGAGCAGGTGCAACTTCTTCCGTTTTAGCCGTGCTACCGAATGAGTAGTTGATACCAATTTTACCGCCAACATCAGTAAAACCTGCTTCTAAGCCTTGGTAAACTGCCGCTTCTGCATTCACGAACAAGTGATCGGTGAAGTAGTGACGAACACCAGCACCAACGTTAGCAAAAGTGTTGTCTGAAATGACGTCCAGATTCATCTTTTTGATACCCACTAGACCATAGAATGGGCCACCATCAAAGTGATATAAACCATCGATACCATAACGCTCTGCGTCTAGTGAACCATTGCTGATCCCACCAAGATCAAAATCCATGTCTGCATACTCAAGACGACCACTCCAATATTTATCAAAACGGTAGCCGATTTCAGCACCCCAACCAGTAGACTCTTCTACGTCTAAGCCAGCCATATCACGGTGATTTTGCCAGTCAGCATCATAGTAATCACCGAATACACCAAGATATACACCTTCAGTAGGTTCAGTGGTGTTTGCATTTGCATTGGCTGTTACTGCCATCGCAACTAGTAAGCTCAAAGTTTTAATTTTCATCATTCCTTCCCATCTCTGTTAGTTAACGCATTGAGTATTGACTCGGATAGTCTACCAGAAAATGCGTCTACTGATTACGTTGCATAGATAATATTAGCTCGTCCATTAATGTTTACTTAACGTTACATAAGGAATTTTTGCTATTTATGAATTAATTTTGATGACCAAATAGGATTTGATACAGACCTTGTTCCTTTAACAAATCCTTATGTTCTCCATACTGGGACACTTCACCATCATCTAAAACATAAATTAAGTCGGCTTGTTTTATTGCGCTCAGTCGATGTGCAATAATCAAAGTCGTTCTATCAGCCAAAAACGCTTGCAAATTGCGATGAATTTTTGCCTCAGTCTCAATATCAAGTGCCGAGGTTGCTTCATCCAGCACCACCACTTTAGGATCGGCAACAACCATTCTAGCAATGGCTAACCTTTGCTTCTGTCCTCCGGACAATTTAATCCCATTGCGACCAACTTGCGCATCTAATTTGTCAGCCAGAGCAAGTACGGTATCAGCTAGCTCTGCAACTCGGAGTGCCTGCCACAGCACTTGGTCAGATACCTCTCGTCCCATTGCTAGATTTTCACGGATGCTGGTATTAAAGAGTATCGGCTGCTGCAATACGGTCACTATATTATCTCGCACTGCTTCGTAACCAATTTGCTCTACTGGCGTGTCATTTATATGAATCTCGCCACTTTGCTTTTCATACAATCCCAAAAGCAATTGCACCAAAGTAGATTTACCACCTCCAGACACCGCTACTAACGCTACTTTCTTCCCTGCAGGAATATGCAAAGATACCTGCTTGAGCACGGGTTGCTCTGCAACGTAAGCGAAGTCTATATTGGCAAATTTGATATCAACCTGAGATGAATCAAAGACGGTTTTTGTAGCGGGATATTGTGCTTCTGTCGCAAAATTAAAAACCTGATTTAACCTACTAAGTGCCGCCGAAGCACCATAGTACGCATATTGAATACCAAGAATTTCCTGTACAGGCCCCATCATGAACCAAAGGTAACCAAATACTGCAAATATCTGGCCGACTGTTAAGTCAGAAAACACCACCATAAACATAGCGACAGCACGGAAAAACTCAAACCCCACCAAAAACACAGTAAAACTTAAGCGGTTAACGGCATCCGTTTTCCATTGTGACTGCACCGCGTAATGTTTGAGATCTTTGGCGGCTACTTTAACTTGTGCAAAGTAGTTAATCTCTCGACGAACGGCTTTTAGTTGAGAAATAGCATCTAGCGTCTCGACTAATGAAGTTTGCAATGCTTCAAATGCAGCATTCTCTTCCTTTTTCAGCTCTTTAACATGTTTGCCAAACTGCCGAGAAAAATAGATGACCGCCGGATTGAGCAACAGGATCACCAGCCCCAACATCCAATCAATCCAAAGCAAAATCGCCGCAGTGCCAATGATTGTGAGTAAACCGATTAAAAAGCGTGACAAGGTTTGGCTGATAAATTTATCTAAGGTTTCTACATCGGTAATACAACGAGAGCTAATTGCTGCACCACCTTGACTTTCGTACTCCTTAAGTTGAACTTTAGGTAAATGCGTAAGTAAGCGCTCACGGATTTGATAACTAATGTCCTTGCCAATAATAGTAAACTGGCGTGACTGCATCACCCCTAGCACCAAGCTGGCCAAGCGCATGGTTATTACAGCCAACAAAATAACCACGATATAGCCACTGGGGCCATGCCATTGCTCGGGCAATACCGAGTTCATCCAAGCCACTGCTCTACCTGGTGTGTCTAGTAAGACTTCATCGACCAGCAACGGCATCATCAAAGGGATAGGGACACTCACCAACGCGGCAAACAAGGCGATGATATGTGCCTTAATAAGCGGCCGTTTGTGCTCAAGGACTTTACGTTTAATTTCTTGCCAAGAAAGCTGCTGTTCTGCCATTTAGGTTCCACAAAAAGTTTGATAGTGGGCCGGTGTAGACGCGCTGATCCACGATTCAGGATAGTCTTTGTAATCATAGGGCGACGTCAACGCAGTTAGCCAATCCTCTAGCGTTTGACTCATGCCTTGCTGATTAAACAGCGCAATCTCAGCCTCCACCAACGCATTACGGGGGATAAGTATCGGGTTAGCTTGACTCATCAAGTTAGTCGCAATGTCATCGTGAGCACGCCTTTGCGCCCATTGTCGCTGCCAGCTCTCCAACTCCGTTGGCACGGATAAAGCTTTGTTTGGATGACCAAGCAAGCTATTAGTTAGTGCCGCAAAGGTATTGGTAAAGTCTAGTTCGTGCTCCGTCATCAACTTGAGTAAGTCACTAAGCAGAATGTCGTCTGCGTCGCTCCATTCATCAATACCAAGCTTAGCCGCCCACATATCTTTGTATTTGCGATTAAACGATTCAGAAAACTCCGCCAAAATTTGACTAAACGCTTCAATTCCCACTTGCTCATCCTGCCATAACACCAATAAGGCCTCGGCAAGTCGCGCACAGTTCCAATTCATGATGTTTGGCTGATTACCAAACGCATAGCGGCCTTGGCGATCGATAGAGCTAAACACGGCGTTAAAATCAAACTTTTCCATCATTGCACAAGGGCCAAAGTCTATCGTTTCACCACTGAGTAAAATATTGTCGGTATTCATCACGCCATGAATAAAGCCAACCCGCATCCACTCGACAACTAAGTCAACCAACTGCTCACACACTTCACGGAACAATTCGAGTACATCCTGTTCGGTCTCAACTTTAAATCCCTCAAATAATTGCTCGCCCAGCAAGTTAAGTAGGCTCCATAGCTCATCTTTATCTTGCTGTGTAGCCAGATATTGCAAGGTACCGATGCGGATATGACTTTTTGCCACACGACATACAACTGCGCCAGGTACTTCACCTTGACGATAAACATGGTGTCCAGTGGTTACAACAGCTAGGCATTCCGTAGTTGGAACACCCAAGCCAACCATAGCTTGGCTCATTATAAACTCACGTACAGCAGGTCCTAGCGCACAAAAGCCATCACCACCTCGAGAAAATCGCGTCGCTCCAGAGCCTTTCAAGTGCAGGTCGTATTGACGTCCGTCATCGAGCTTCACCCCGCCAATTAAATGTGCTCGGCCATCACCAAGTAACGGGTTAAATTGCCCAAACTGATGACCACTGTAGGCTAAGCTCGTAGGTTCAATATTGCCTAAAGGGCGCTGACCACTTAACAGCTCAGCAAGCGCTGTGGTGTCGTATTCCTTTAGCTCAAGCTTAACTAGCAACGGCGTATTAGATAGTAGTAATGTGGGCTGATTAAATCTTGCTGGTTGCTCCTTAAAGAGCAGAGCAGAACCCTGATAGGGCTGAAAAAATACCATGCGATCATCTCTATTTTTAGCGCCTAGCGAATATTATCACCAACACTCATTGACACAATTTGGCTTAACTCTTGTAAGCTAAGCCCGCTATATTGACGCATTTCATTGAAAAACTGCTGCGCCGATTGCAGTGACTTCTGACTTTGTAAGCCTCCGCCTATGATCTCCTCGGCACGTAGCACCGTTTCGACGTCTTTACTCAGTAAAAACGTATCTTTACCTAACACACGAAGTGCGTAAGGCCCGGTATTCCCACCGAGTCTCGAACCATGCTTTTTCAAGTACATCCACAGACCTACGATATTGTCTTCAGGCCAGTGTGCGACGAAATCACTAAAGCGACCATACTGTTGTTGCACTTCAAAAATCATATGGCAATTGTCAGCGATACTTTTTACCTTTTTAGCATTACGAATGATCCGTTCATCCTGACTACGTTGCTCATACATTTCAGGTGACATCATAAGCAACTTCTCAATTGAGAATTGCCAAAATACTTCTCTAAAGCCATCCCACTTATTATCAACCACCGCCCAATAAAACCCGCTCTGGAAAATCTTGCGAGTAAATTCTTCTAGCCATTGATCATCACTTAATGCCAATAGTGATTCGGCACTCAATGGTTGGTTAAGCTTAGCTTTTAGCGCCGCCTCAGAGCCTTTGCGCTCGGCAGCTCTATGATAAATTTTTTCGAATACTTTCATGCTCATGACCGAGTTTGATTGTTATCAAATACAGGGTAACTTATCTGACTTTTCGGTGTGAGTTAATTTTAATAAAAGTAGATTGCTCAGGTTGCTCTTATACAAGACAGATATCCCTTTAACATCATACCAACACCATCAATATTAAGAGCAGCTCAAAGCCGACTCTTTTTTCCAAGCACCCAACAAAACACATTGTGATTACCGCCCCCCAACGAACAGTCACAGTTAGCTTTCATTTTGTTAACTTAACCATTTCCATTGTTAGAGAGCACCAAGCTCACCTTGCAGAGATAAAGCCCATGTTGACCGTAATCTGCTAGCAACTTTCTCAGTAATTGTAATGACAATAGAATGTTAATATATGGTGCAAAAAATTGCGTAAAAGTATTAATTTAACTTGACATGAACCCATAACAGAAAATAAGATCGCACAGTAAATGATAAGTGTTTTCATTTGCAATGGTAAAATATAATTAACATAGGAGTGTGATCTGTGTCCAAGTTTGCTATCAAGTGGGCTAACGTTATTTCAGACAACAAAGGGAAGGTACTCGCGTATCTCAACAGTATCTTAAAATGCCCCTATCTTGCCGAAGATGCGTTACAGGACACTTTTATCCGTCTTAGCAGCATGTCACATACACAAAATGCGCAAATCAATAACACAACGAGTTTCTGCTTCCAAGTGGCTAGGAATATTGCAATCGATATGCTTAGAAAGCAAAGTCGAGAAAGCTTAGTTGCCCTTGAGGCAACGCATGTAGAGTACATGTCAGACACAGATTCAGATATCGAAAACAAAGTCGAGTCGGCGCAACTGGATAGACGCATGGACTCAACAATCCAAAAACTGTCAACTCGCCATCAAAATATCATTAGCTTTTATCGTACTGGTCGATTCAAACAAAAAGAAATTGCGAAGCTTTATAAAATCTCACCAACCTTGGTTAACTTTATGATAAAAGAGGCTGTACACAGCTGCCAAAAGGAGTTTTTAGCTCACTAGAATAGAGGATTATACACTAGCTGATTGTTGTACTCGTAGCTTCGCAGCAATGAAATCAGGGTGGGCAACATAAAACAGCCCGGCTATTTTCCGAATGATATGGTCTTCATGGCTGTCGAGTTCACCATCTGCATAAGCAACGTGCCACAATAGTTCAATGACCTCGATGCGCTCAATGTCGCTGGTGTGGTTATTCACTTGCTTGGCAAAAGAATACATATCTACCGCCTGTTCCACCAATTGCTGTGCTTGCGTTATCAGTGCACTGACTTGTGGTTCAGGCAATTCACAACGTGTTTTGAGTAGCTCCGCAATTTTATCGAACTCCGACTGTTGTAGTTTGCCGTCCGCTCGCATCACTTCAACCAGTAATGCAGCAAGCGCGGTATTAAAGTCGATTTCTTGTTTCGGTGACGACTCCTGCAAGCTTTGAAATAGTTTTTTAAGTTGGTTAAGCAAGTGGCTAATCTCCCATGTGATATACTGTAAATGTAGCAGACTAAAAGGACGGTTATGCGTAAGTTATCATTGAGACTAAATTCATTAAAGCTAAGTTCCCTAGTCGTAGGTGCAACATTGCTCTCGGCATGCCAATATACACCGGTTCCACGAGGCGAACCTGAAAAGCTCTATGACTTTGACCACAAAGTACATTATGAGCAAACCACGTATAACGATGACCACTTTCGACTGGCAATTAAGCCAGATAGTTATGCGCATTTTAGGCAACAAAGCGTATTTTTGCTGCGCCATGCCAAACGCTTATGCCAAGGCAGTAACCCACAATTGACATTACTTGGTGGCGTCCAAGGCTTTGATAAGATGCCATTAGAGCCAAGACCTTACCAGAATGACTTAACAGTAGACGTAAAATGTGTGGCCAAATAGCCACACATTTTTGTTAGCGCTATAAATCTTTTTCAGTAACCCGCTCTGGGTTTAGTCTTTATACCAGTTGTATTAAGTAAATGATCTATTTTGAAGCGGGAAAATAGTTTTAGTAGCTAGGCAAAAATTTTGCTATTTAGTTGTTCTAAATGAGAAATTTTTAACGAAGCTAATATGATATTTCACCCTTCAAATTGATTAGAGAATTAATTCAATTGGTATTATATCCCCAAGGCGCTTTTGGTGCGGTTACCGGTTTTGTTAAATCAAAGTCCACTCGGAACTCTCGCCCTTCACGCACTAAACGATAGGTAAACTGCTCCGGATAGATATACATCTGCCATGTATTTCCGACTGACTGTGGGATCCCTTGCTGGACAAATAACTGTTTTGAGTATTCATCAGCAGGGAACGACTGCACGGTATTAAATCCCGCATCTAGGGTATGACCACCATACATAGTAGAAACATCGTCACTGCCATCTTCATGGCGGTGATCGTGCTTTAAGCTCAAACCACTCCCTGTTTTGGTGATGATCCAAGTTCTTGAAGCATCTTTTCCTACATGAAATGGGACTTGAAGCTCAGCGTCGCCACATTTACGAACGTGCATCACAAGACGCGCATCGCTAAAGCTGCTTGGGCCTTGATTATCCACCATTACTTTGCCTTCGTAGGCTTTACCACAATGCGCTTTAATAGCGTCAAAAAATGCATCATGGCTTGGGATGGAAACCAGCGGGGCAGGACGCGCGAAGGCTGCACAGCTCAAGGTTACGAGTAGCGCTAAAGTTAATTTTTTCATTAGAGACACCTAAAACAAATAAAGCCAGAGCTTAATCAGCTTCTGGCTTTGTGGCAAAATTATTCGACTAAATTGAGTAAACAGCTATTATTGCCAAGGTCTTGTCGTAGCAAGCTGCTGCTCAAAGGCATCAATTTGGGCATTTAATAATTCGGTCTCACCGATAAAGTCAAGGCCACTCAAGAGGCGTGCTTTGATGTCTTCTCGCACCTCAAAGTCAATTGGTGCAATACCCGCTCCGCTTATCTGCTGCGCTTCTAGGTCAATACTCAAATGCACTTGTGATTGTTGCTCACATGCATCGAAGAGCGTATCTAACGTGCTGGCTGGTAACGCAATGCAAAGCATTTGGTTATTACCACAATTGTTAAAAAAGATATCGGCAAAACTCTCGGCTAGGATCACGGTAAAACCATATTGTTTTAGTGCCCAAGGAGCATGCTCACGAGACGAGCCACAACCAAAGTTGTCACGCGTTAACAAGATTGACGCGCCCCGATATTGTCGATAGTTAAGTACAAAATTCGGATCTGGCTGGCCATCGTCAAGATAGCGCCAATCATAAAACAGCGCTTTATCAAACCCATCGCGGCTGGTTGAAGTTAAAAACTGCTTGGGAATAATTTGGTCTGTATCAACATTGTTTTTGTCTAATGGCGCAACTAGGCCCTGATGAAACACGCTCATGACGCCTCTCCTCGAATATCAGTAAAGTGACCTGCAATTGCCGCTGCGGCAGCCATTGCTGGACTCACCAAATGCGTACGACCGCCTCGCCCTTGACGCCCTTCAAAGTTACGGTTTGAGGTCGATGCACAGCGTTTTTCTGCGCCAAGCCGATCATCGTTCATCGCCAAGCACATAGAGCAGCCCGGTTCTCGCCACTCAAACCCCGCAGCTTTAAAAATATCGGCTAAGCCCTCTTGTTCGGCTTGCTGCTTTACTAATCCAGATCCTGGGACGATTAGCGCTTCAACGCCTGCCGCTACGTGCTTGCCTGCCACCACTTGTGCCGCCGCACGCAAATCTTCAATACGACTATTGGTGCAAGAGCCAATAAATACGGTGTCGACTTTGGCATCGCTTAGCCTTTGTCCTGCTGCGAGGCCCATATATTTCAGCGCGCTGCGCATCGCATCCGCTTTGACTAAATTAGGTTCATCGTCAGGGTTCGGTACTAAGTCATTAATACCAATGACTTGCTCTGGACTGGTCCCCCAGGTTACTTGAGGTTGTACACTGTCAGCATCCAGCTCCACGACACGATCAAATTCAGCATCCGGGTCGCTATGCAAGGTTTGCCAATAGCGCACCGCAGCATCAAAGTCTTCGCCTTGAGGTGCAAATGGGCGACCACGTAAATACGCAAAGGTTTTCTCGTCAGGTGCGATCAAGCCAGCTTTCGCCCCCATTTCAATACTCATATTACAGAGCGTCATCCGCGCTTCCATCGACAGCGCTTCGATCCCCGTCCCACAAAACTCAGCCACATAACCAGTGCCACCAGCTGTGCCTAATTGCCCAATCACAGCGAGGATCAAGTCTTTTGCAGTCACGGTCGGGCGCAATACGCCATTCACTTGAATTTTTAACGATTTGGCTTTTTTCTGTTGTAATGTTTGCGTGGCCAGCACGTGTTCAACCTCTGATGTACCAATACCGTGAGCCAGCGCACCAAATGCACCATGCGTTGAGGTATGGCTATCGCCACATACAATCGTTGTACCCGGCAAAGTGATCCCTTGCTCAGGTCCCATTACGTGCACTATACCTTGGTTAATCGAATTTAAATCGTAAAGTACAATGCCGAACTCTTCACAGTTTTGTGCCAACGCTTGTAGCTGGTTTTTGCTCACCTCACTGGCAGCATCAATCGAACGGCTCTTGGTCGAGACATTATGATCCATTGTCGCAAAGGTTTTTTCTGGACACCTTACCGGACGATTCTGCTCTCTTAAGCCCGCAAATGCCTGCGGTGAAGTGACTTCGTGTACTAGATGACGGTCAATGTACAAGAGATCGGTTTGCTCGTTTAATTTAGCAACCACATGGGATTGCCAAATTTTATCGTATAATGTTTTTGCCACTTGCTCTTACCTTTATTAAACCCTGTCGACGATCGCTTGCGCGACATCCATAGTAGTAAATCCTGCTTGAGGATAGATATCCGGTGTACCTACACCATCTTTCACCGCCTCTGCTACTGCCTTTTCAATTGCGCGTGCCGCTTCGTCTTGCCCCAATGAATAACGTAGCATCAGCGCGGCACTTAAGATTTGTGCGATTGGGTTTGCCACTCCTTTACCGGCGATATCTGGTGCTGAGCCGCCCGCTGGCTCATATAAGCCAAAACCCGATTGATTTAGACTTGCCGATGGTAATAACCCCATGGAACCCGTGATCATTGCACATTCATCAGAAAGGATGTCACCAAACAGGTTGTCGCACAGTAGCACATCAAACTGGCTTGGTTGCTTTACCAACTGCATCGCAGCGTTGTCGATATAGATGTGATCAAGCGCCACATCTGGGTATTCTTTCGCGACTTCATTGACCACTTCACGCCACAGTACACTGGTTGCCAGCACGTTGGCTTTGTCTACAGAAGTCACATGATTGCTTCTAAGTCTCGCTGCATCAAAAGCAAAACGGGCGATGCGTTCGATTTCTTTGCGCGAATAGGTTTGCGTATCAAACGCCGACTCGCTTTCGCCCTCACCTTGGCGACCTTTTTCGCCAAAATAAATTCCGCCAGTAAGCTCACGGACGCATAAAATATCAAAACCTTGCTGGCTAATGTCACTGCGTAGTGGAGAGGCAGCGCTTAATGCGGGTAATAGCTGCGCAGGACGCAGATTACAAAATAGCTGAAAGTGCTTTCTAAGCGGTAATAAGGATGCCCGCTCTGGTTGCTCATTTGGTGGTAAATGCTCCCACTTAGGCCCACCCACAGAGCCAAATAAAATCGCATCAGCGGCTTCACATGCGGCCAATGTCGCCGCGGGTAAGGCTTCACCAAATTGGTCTATGGCCGCACCACCAATCGCTTGTGGTGATTTTTCTAAAGCAAAGTTGAACTTAGTCGCCACTTTATCTAATACCAGCTCAGCGGCTTGCATCACTTCTGGACCAATTCCATCTCCAGCTAATACTGCGATTTTGTAGTTTGTTTGACTCATCCTGCTTTCCTTTGTTGTTTTAGGCTAGACACTTTTTGTGCTCTATCAATTAGGTTATATACTCGGATCATGGCTCTCACTGACGCTTCGACGATGTCGGCCGCAAGTCCCACACCGTGATATTGCTTACCATCAAACTTGGCAATAATATCGACTTGGCCCAGTGAACTTGCCCCTTTACCCGTCGCATCAAGGTTATATTCCACCACTTCCACCGCCATGCCAGTGATACGCTCGATAGCTACAAACGCCGCTTCCACAGGACCGTTGCCGGTTGCCGCTTCTTGCTTAAGCTCACCATTCAAGGCAATCCCCACAGTCGCGCTCGCGATAGATTGAGAGTTAGAAGATGCATTGACGAACTGTAATTGGTAGCGCTCGTCTTTATCTTTGATTTGGTTGAAATAAATCATCGCTTCAAGGTCATAGTCGTAAACCGTGCCCTTTTGATCGGCTAACGCCAAGAAGCTTTCATACAGGCTATCCATATCGTAATCCGATTTCTGATAGCCAAGCTCGGTAAGACGATGCTCGATAACATGTCGGCCAGAGCGTGAAGTCATATTTAACTGATTACTCGGCACACCAACGGTTTCTGGTGCCATGATTTCATAGGTGTTTTGTGCTTTTAAGACGCCGTCTTGGTGAATACCCGAGCTATGTGCAAAGGCATTTTCGCCTACAATTGCCTTGTTTGGCTGCACCGGCATATTGCAGATTTTAGCAACTTGACGTGACGCGCGATAAATCTCTTCGCTACGAATATCGGTGTGCACTTTTAGGTGGTCTTGACGCATCTTCATGATCATCGCCACTTCTTCTAGTGAGCAGTTACCTGCACGCTCACCAATACCATTGATGGTACATTCGATTTGTCTTGCACCGGCTTGTACCGCCGCGATTGAGTTTGCCACCGCAAGTCCTAAATCGTTGTGACAATGGACACTTAGTCTGGCTTTGTCGATGTTAGGCACATTATTACGAATATGGTAAATCATCGCTGCATACTCGTCTGGTGTGACATAACCTACGGTATCAGGCAAGTTAATCGTAGATGCACCGGCATTAATCGCCGCTTCAACAATACGACACAGGTCTGAGTGTGGCGTACGGCCGGCGTCTTCACATGAAAACTCAACATCATCAGTGTACTTTCTGGCTTGAGAAATGGCCTTAATCGCCATGCTAGTCGCATCATCTAGACTCATTCTTAACTTATGTTCTAGGTGCAGAGGGCTGGTTGCGATAAAGGTGTGAATGCGGCGCTGCTCAGCGCCTTTAAGGGCTTCGCCACATGCGTCGATATCTTTACTAACCGCACGCGCAAGGCCACAAATCGCTGGACCTTTTACCTCGGCAGCAATGCGTTGTACCGCACGAAAATCAGCCGGACTTGATACTGGAAAACCCACTTCCATAACATCCACATTGAGACGACTAATGGTATGCGCCAGCTGTATTTTATCTTCTTCTGTTAAGCTGGCTTTTAACGCCTGCTCACCGTCCCTTAATGTTGTATCGAAAATCCAGACTTTATCTTGCATACCCTTATCCTCAGCCAAAAAAAACCCCGCAAGTGCGGGGTGTCTACAGTAAATGTCGCTCAATTCGCGCAATTACACCCCACCCCTCTGGTTTACCAGTAGGAGGTTAAGAAGGAGTGAAATACGCGCAGTCATTTTCATTGAGCTAAGTGTTCCTGTTGATGAATTGGTTATGTTTTAACATGCTTCAAAAGCGACAATCAAGCATAAATTATCCCAAAAATAGAGTTTAAATCTCGATTTATTGGCAAATAAAATCACAATAACGCCAAATTTAGAAAATACATTTCAAGATCAGAAGTGAACACAGATAGGATATGAAGTGAGCAGGGTATTTTTGAATTTTAATTACCAATAAAAAAATAGCCAATTTAGGCTATTTTTTTATTGGTTCTGGATGTTTTGCATAACCAGAGGCACCTTTTGCGATATACCGCAACTGCCACTTCAAACGCTCGGTCAGTTCAGCGCGTTGTGGGGGGTCTTGATCCAAAGCCTCAGCACCAGAGCTAAATACTAAGGTGACCATTGCTTCAGCCTGCATGTGGGCGTGATGGGTATCTACTCCCGTTTCTGTTTCAAGGTAATGAGCAAGCTCTAAGATAAAATGTTTGATTTCTCTAGCCACGGCGGCACGAAACGCAGGTGACGTACCCGAACGTTCACGCAGTAATAAACGAAATTGGTTGCTCGACTGCTCAATAAATTCCATGAAGGTGTGCACAGAAGTATTGATCACGCTACCACCTTTAGCGATGCGACGTCTTGCTTGGCGCATTAATTGTCGCAAGGTTAAACCCGCTTCATCTACCATAGTCAGCCCGAGCTCGTTCATATCCTTAAAATGTCGATAAAAAGAAGTAGGTGCGATACCCGCCTCTCGCGCGACTTCACGCAGGCTTAAATTCGAGAAACTATGCTCAGCACTTAGTTGATTAAATGCCGCTTCGATAAGCGCTTGACGGGTCTTCTGTTTTTGTTGGGCGCGTACACCAGCCATGGACTTTCCCCAATTCGCTTCGAAAAATAAGAACAATAAACCGCAGTCTAAACCTTGACGCAGCAAGAATGAAATACTATTTTAGCGTACAGTTGTACGCTGAAATTAGATTTTGAGATTAATTGATGAAAAAACCACCCATTTTATGGACCAATGTGCTGTTCTTTAGCTTATCGTTTTTAGCTGCGATCACTTTGGTGCCTTGGTATGGCTTTGAATACGGCTATACCACCAGCCACTGGGTAGCTTTTGTTGCCTGTATGTTTTACGCCGGTCTGTCGATCACCGCAGGGTATCACCGTTTATGGGCGCATAAAGCCTATGACGCCCATCCTGTGATTCAAGTTATTTTTGCGTTGGGTGGCGCATTCGCGTTACAAAACAGTATATTACATTGGAGTAGCGATCACCGTGTACACCACGGCCAAGTCGACGACCCAGTAAAAGATCCGTACGCCGCAACACGAGGCTTCTGGTATAGCCATATCGGTTGGATGCTGAGAGATTATCAAGGCGAGACTTACGGTGATTATAATAACGCCAGAGACTTACAACGTAACCCTATCGTGATGTGGCAACACAAGCACTATATGAAATTGGTGTTACTTACGAATATCGGCATCCCGTTAGTGCTAGGTTTATTACTCGGAAATGTGTTTGGCATGTTGTTACTTGCGGGCGTACTCAGACTCGTACTCAGTCAACACTTTACCTTCTTTATCAATTCACTGGCGCACATTTGGGGTAGTCGTCCTTACACCGAAAAAAATACCGCGCGAGACAATGGTTTGCTAGCCCTATTCACTTACGGTGAAGGCTACCATAACTTTCATCATATTTTTGCCAGCGACTACCGTAATGGTATTCGCTGGTATCACTATGACCCAACTAAATGGCTGATCCGCACTTTTGCAGCACTAGGCCTTGCCAGTAAGCTAAAACGCACTCCGGTTGAGCGCATTGAAAAAGCCAAAGCGGAGACCTTGTTGAATAAGACTAAAGTCAGTCTCGCAAAATTGCCTTTGGCGCAAGATAAGCTTACATTGTTACAACAAGAGTATGATTTACTTCTTAAAAAGCTTCAAAACTACTGTACTGTGCAAAAGCAGGTACTCGAAGCGAAGAAAGAGGCAGTACTTGCACAGTGCGAACATTCCGCACTGATGCAACAATATAAAGAGCTAGAACAAGCTTGGGAAAGCCAAAAACAAGCTTGGATTGCACTAAATTCGAGGCTACTGAAAACGGCATAACGTTCAGCGGCCTCAATAACTAAAGGGGTGAGGCCGTGAGCAAAAAAGCTGCAGAAAAAACCGAAACTGTTCCACAATCCTATCAATACGATGCCATTATTATAGGCACCGGACCTGGCGGCGAAGGCGCCGCCATGAACCTCTCTAAAAGTGGTAAGAAAGTCGCGGTTATCGAACGCCAGCATGCAGTTGGCGGTGGCTGCGTTCACTGGGGCACCATTCCCTCAAAAGCGCTTCGCCATTCTGTCAGTCGTTTAATTGAGTATAAAGCGAATCCACTTTATCGTTTTACCGAGCGCCCGCAGCGCCATACCTTTCAAGATATTTTGCACCATGCCAGTGATGTGATCTCAAAACAGTCAACATTGCGTTCTAGCTTTTATGGTCGTAACCGCATCCACTTGTTTCAAGGCGATGCCAGCTTTGTTGACGCGCATACAGTACAAGTCATTCACCAAGATGGTTCGCAAGAGTTACTCACCGCTAAAACCATTGTAATAGCCACAGGCTCGCGTCCATACCGCCCACCAGGCGTTGATTTTAACCACCCTCGCGTCTACGACAGTGACACTATTTTAAGCCTTGAGCATAATCCTCAGCGCGTATTGATATACGGCGCAGGGGTCATAGGCTGTGAATATGCATCAATCTTTAAAGGACTGGGCGCAAAGGTAGATCTTATCAATACCCGCGACCGCTTACTGGCCTTCATGGATGCCGAGATCTCTGACGCACTCAGTTACCATTTTTGGAATAATGGTATTGTTATTCGCCATAACGAAGAGTTTGCGAAAGTAGAGACCCATGACAAAGGGGTTATTGTGCATCTACAGTCTGGCAAGAAAGTACGCGCAGACTGCATTTTATGGGCCAATGGCCGCTCCGGTAATACCGAAACACTCAACCTTGCAAGCGTAGGTCTAAAGGCTGATAGCCGTGGCCAGCTTAAAGTCAACGAACACTATCAAACTGAAGTGGATAATATTTTCGCAGTAGGAGATGTGATTGGCTATCCCAGCCTAGCCAGTGCGGCGTTCGATCAAGGGCGTATTGCGGCCAATGCGATTGTGCATGGTGCCTGTGATGATCGTTTGATCACCGATATCCCAACCGGCATTTACACCATTCCAGAAATGAGCTCTGTTGGTAAAACTGAGCAAGAACTCACCGCTGCGCGCATTCCCTATGAAGTGGGTCGCGCCCAGTTTAAACATTTGGCTCGTGCACAGATCACAGGCACTGAAGTCGGCAGCTTGAAAATTTTGTTCCATGCAGAAACCAAAGAGATATTAGGTATTCACTGCTTTGGTGAACGTGCATCCGAGATCATCCATATCGGCCAAGCCATTATGGAACAAAAAGGAACGGGTAATAATATCGAGTACTTTATCAATACTACCTTTAACTACCCAACAATGGCCGAAGCCTATCGCGTTGCAGCCTTAAACGGCATTAATCGTCTACTGGACTAACGTATCGTATGGCATGAATAAGCGTGACACCTTGGGCGTCACGTTTATTGTTATAAATTAAAACGATACTCCGCACTGAGTCGCCACACATTATCGCTTTGCTTGGGCTTTCCGTTAAAGGCCTCGCGGTTTGCAACTGTGGTTGTCAGACTCAAAAACTCACCGCCCACCAGCCAATTGCTATTAATTCGATACTTCACTGTAGCGGTCAGTGCATGGCCATCACTTTGGTTTGGGTCGAACTGCCAATCATCTTTGTCGATGACTTTGAACTGCTCCCCCCGTAAGGAAAAGCGCCACTCATCACGCTGATGTGTGAGTAGCAAAAACCAACTATTAAAGTCATTATCAACGCCGCGATTGACACCCATGGCGGTATTACCCAGCATGCCTTGTACGAGTATATGCGTCTGCGGGGTTAACTTGTAACGCCAAGCTGCACTAATAAATTTAGTGTCCCACGCATACTGCCCAGTTCGGTAGTTAATCTTACTTGGATCGCCATTATTATCGTACCAATAGACATTGATCTCACTGCGGTTTGAAAATTCGCGATGATATCCAAGATAATAACCAAATCGGCCATCTACTTCCGAAAACGGTTCAACATGCTGTGCTTGATGTTGTAGCTGCGGTGTGTTCAACGACTCTACCGCGGCAAAGGGGAGACTTTCGTTAAACACCGACTGCCTATCATGCACGGTAAAGCCTCGCCATGCGAGTAAAGTGCCAGCCGGATCATTCCCCTTAAAAACACCAAACACACCTTTGAATCCCTGACCTCGGCTACGGCGCGTCTGCGGCTGCTCAATCGCGACTTCACCGCCAAATACCCGCACTTCCTCACCTATCCAAGCGTTAATAGCCGAATACTGGTATGTATAGGGTGATGACCAACCAATATCTGGGTTCTCAATAGAAAACTTCGGATAGAAGCCACCAGCTCGAACAATCAAGCGATGGCCATTTTTGGGTAGTGTTCGATATTGCAAATACAGTTCTGTAAAACCGAGCTTGTCATCTGGGTCTGGCACATACTGTGTTACCCCGTGCAAAGACCAAGCGCTAGCAAAATCTACACGCCAATCAATAGCGCCTCGACTAAGCGTAATATCTGACTCCCCTTTCCCAAAACGCGTAACGCCCCATCCAGGCTGATACCAAGCTTTACGATTATCATCATGCTGCCAGGTCGTTTGCAGTTGCCCTTGTCCAGAAATCTCAACGGCACCTGCTTGCCCTATGGCGAATAATGCCAAAGCGGCGCTTAGCTTAGTAATCATCGAAGCCATCGGAGAAATCCTGAAGTGGAGCAACCAGTGTTTGCTTAATTTGATAGGTAATTGCTTGAGTGTTATTCACGATGGAGAGCGGATGCTGTTCTATTTTGTCTATATTTTCGAATCTTTCATGCCATACATTCAGCTTTAGTGCGCTGGCTTGCTGAGCACCTAGGTCGATTGATACTTTGCCGCTGCTATCCGTTACCGCAAATAATGGGCTATCTACAACCACGATATAACCCAGCATCCAATCGTGAATATTGCAGCCAAGCTCAACCACACCAGTTTGATCAAATAATACTTGTTTCGGGTCATCGCGATACAACTTAAGCTCGAACGGCTTTGCAGCAGAGAACGAATAGACGTGGTGCAGAATAGGATCTAAATTCGGAAACGAGACTTGGGTGCCAGCTTGCACCATCAAGATATGGGGCACAAACGCCTTATCCTTTTGCTCCATTTTATAATCTAGCATCGTTCTTTTGTTATCAAAGCTATCTCCTTGCAACCACACCGCGGCATTCGCGAGCGGCTGTTTATCAGCATCGACTATTTGCACTTCAAGGGCATTGACTAGACCGGCTTGTAGCATTGCCATCACAACAGCAATACGCCCAAAAATTGTTAGGTTTAGCATAAGCAGTTCAACCTATCCTTATTATTTTTCTTAGCTTGTCTACACTAGACCGAGCGGAATAATTATTACATTCATCGCATTTACAGCATGAATACGTATGCAACTTTTACGTGAACGTTAGCATACAACAGTAAGCTTAGCTTATGTGCAAAAGAACACGAATTTTCGTGCCGACAACAAGAAGGAAAAACTATGCGCCCCATGTCACTTTCCCTGATCGGATTAAGCTTGTTTACGACTACGAGCTTTGCCGCATCTTTAGCTGTGAGTTCGCCAGATGGCAAAATCACTTTTACCTTGAGTGATGATAATAGCCAGCCGACCTACCAAGTCAGCTTTAACAACAAAACCATTATTCAACCGTCTAAACTTGGTTTTGATTTCGCAACAGCTGCATCGATGCGCGATGGCTTAAGTATCACCACACATCAGCGTAATAGCGTCGATAGCAGTTGGCAACAGCCTTGGGGCGAAGCCCGAGTGATCCAAGATAAGCACAATGAGCTTGCTGTCACCTTTGCTAAGCAGGCAGACAAATCGCCGCAATATACTGTGCGTGTAAAAGTATTTGATGACGGTGTCGGCTTTCGCTATGAGGTTGCTCAAAATCAAGCGCTTAATATCACCAGAGAATTGACCGAATTCGCCTTTGCACAAAGTGATAAAAGTACAGCGTGGTGGATCCCTGCTCGTGGCTGGAATCGCTATGAATATGTATACAACACCACACCACTGCACGATGCCCCACATGTGCACACCCCATTTACTTTAAAGAATCAAGACGGGGTTCATATCAGTGTGCATGAAGCGGCCCTAATTGACTATGCGGGCATGACCTTAAACCAGCGTCGCCCAGGAACATTTGTTGCCGATCTAACACCTTGGTCAGACGGCGTTGCTGTCAAAACCAATGGTAAGTTCAATACACCTTGGCGCACCCTGCAAATAGGCGATGAAGCCACCGACTTGTTGAACTCTCACCTTATTTTAAACCTCAACGAACCAAATAAGCTCGGCGATGTATCTTGGGTTGAGCCGGGTAAATACATCGGCATTTGGTGGGGCATGCACATCAACAAAAATACCTGGGGCAGCGGCGATAAACATGGAGCGACTACGGCGCGTACTAAAGAATATTTGAGCTTTGCCGCTGACCATGGCTTTGATGGCGTGTTGGTTGAAGGGTGGAACATCGGCTGGGATGGCGACTGGTTCTTCAACGGTGATGTCTTTAGCTTTACCGACGCCTATGCTGACTTTAATATTGATGAAATAGCCAAGCACGGAGAAAAAGTAGGTACACGCCTAATAGGTCATCACGAGACGTCTGGTAACGTCAGCAACTATCGCAATCAAATGGAGGCGGCTTTCGCACTCTACGAAAAAGCAGGCGTTCGCCAAGTTAAAACCGGTTACGTAGCCGATGGTGGCAACATCAAACGCATTGATGCCAAGGGCAATGCCAGATTCGAATGGCACGACGGTCAATTTATGGCAAATGAGTACTTAGACAACGTCAAACTTGCGGCCAAGCACAAGATCAGTATCAATACACATGAACCAATCAAAGATACCGGCCTGCGTCGTACCTATCCAAACTGGATCGCGAGAGAGGGTGCAAGAGGGCAAGAGTTCAACGCATGGGGCACGCCACCAAACCCACCAGAGCATGTGCCAATGCTTGCCTTTACCCGCATGTTAGCAGGCCCTATGGACTTTACTCCGGGTATTTTTGACATGGGCTTCAACGGCCTTGGCGATAAAACCAACCGCCCACAAACCACCCTCGCCAAACAATTAGCGCTTTATGTTGTGCTTTATAGTCCAATTCAAATGGCGGCCGATTTGCCAGAAAATTACCTCGCTAAGCCAGATGCTTTTCAGTTTATTAAAGACGTACCCACCGACTGGGAACACAGTATCGCACTTGCAGGAGAAGTGGGTGACTATGTTGTCTTTGCCAGAAAGGAGCGCAAGCATAAACAATATAGTGGTAACGATTGGTTCTTAGGCGCAGTAACTGACGAGGAAGCAAGAGAAATTCCTATTACTTTAGATTTCCTTGAGTCAGGTAAAACCTTTGAAGCGCAAATCTACGCGGACGGTAATAAAGCCGAATGGAAACAAAACCCGTATGAAATGAATATTTACCGCAAAAAGGTAACAAGTGCCGACAAACTGATATTAAAACTGGCTGCTGGCGGCGGCGTTGCTATTCGTTTTAAAGCGCTTTAAACATAAGGTGACTACCCAACAGCTGGGTAGTCACCGCTTTAATCTGTACATTTAGTAAACTATACAGTAGGGTGAAATAGTCTATTAAGACATTCTTATTTCAAAGGAAAATAATATGAAACTTACCCTAGCAAAGAAAAAACTAAAACAATTAGACTATCAACAGAGTCAACTAGCCGCAAAGCTCACACCGCAAGCAGCCGGTGGTAGAGGACCAGAAACCGGCGTTATGTGCGAAACGACTAATAACGATTACTGGTGCCAACGTCCAAGTTCACCGGCTGTTACCTGCAGCGTAATGGAACGCTGTTTATAAGCATTTCCCACCATATATAGGCTAGATATTATAAAAATATGTAGTTAGCCTATTTCTCAGTCAAACTCTCTATATGCTCAACGGCCAGCTCTCACTCGCCGCCGAGCTGAGTTATAAGTAATAATTTACTGACATTGATAGCTTGGTGTTACACCATTAGCAACTTCCCATTTCGCTGTTAATAGCGACGCAGGGCCATTACTGTCATGGGATAGCTCCCAATTCATAATGCCACCGGCATTGAGCTTAGCGTACTGCGTTTTTGCGCGGATCGTCGGGATACCATTGTAGTAGCTGCTACCATCACTATCGCGACAGGCATTGGCAGGGTTCTCCTGCAGTAAGGTGCGATACGCTTTCCAAGTAGGTCTTGCATAAAATGGTACGCCTAATACCGTTTTTTCTTTACTAAGCCCACGACCTTGCCAGTAAGCTATTGAGTCTTTGGCGTATTGCATAGAAGCATGATCAGTATTGTTCGCGTCGTACGCCATCAAATTTAAAAAGTCGATATCTTGGAATACAGATTCCAACACGCCACCACCAGTATAACCAAGCGCCACCACAGCTGCCGTCAAGAATTTACCTCTGGCGCGTAACTCAACGCTTAGTTCCTTCATCAGTAATGCATAGTTATTTGCTGAAGCACCGGGATCTGGATATTCCCAATCCATATCAACACCATCTAGATTATGCTGCTCTACAAACGCAATGACCTCTTGCACGAAACGGGCTCTACCTTGCTGTGAACTGGCGAATGTCTCGAATGCACTATCGTCCCCCCCGTTCCAGCCACCAATGGCAATTCCCACTTTCACATTGTTGGCATGAGCCGAATTTACTAGCGCTGTCATTTTGCTCAAATTTTCAAGTGGTCTCAGTGTGCCATCTGCATTGGGTAGTAAAAATGAGTAATTGATATGGGTGAGTTTATCAAACTGAATATCACTCACGGCACCCTGCCAACTTGGAAAGTAGCCGACAATTTTAAAATTAGGGTCGCCAGGAGGAACCTCGTCAGACACGACACTGAAGTTCACCGCACTCGATTCACCTCGTGCCCCAGACACATCAGTTGCAGAGACAGTTAATGCGCGATTACCTAGCCCCTGCGCTTGCCACATCACCTCATAAGGTGCACTGTTGTCAGAGGCGACCAGCGTGCCATCGAGATAGAATTCAACACTGTCGATAGCCGTGTTTTGCGGATGGCTTACCGCCGCAGCTAGGCTAACTGATGAACCCACTAACACTCGTGCGTTACTGCTTGGAGAGGTGACCGAAACCTGGGGCAATGGCGTTACAGGATCACAACTACCGTTTGCTTGCCAGACATCATAAGTATTAGAATTTTGCGCTGGGTTTTGGTTTTGTGTCCACCATTTCGCGGTGTATTTAGCTGACTGATAGGTGACAGCATCACCACCTGTATATACCTGCTGTGATTGCCATTGCGTTAAGTTGCTACAGTCAACCGCCAGTGCAACTTCCATCGCGCCCAAGAGCGGAAGTGCAATTAATAAATTTGTATATTTCATTACCTTTTTCCATGTTGTATGTCGGCTAAAGCAAGTCGTGCCGAGTTTAAATAAATGTTAACTTGCGATTCTAGCCTACCAGCATGGACAAATTTCGTACAACCCAACTCACTACGACCTTAGTCTAATGAAATAACCCCTCTCTTTAGGCCATTATTCGTCCTTGATTATGCTCGTTTATAAAATGTCCAACTAGTGCAGCGAGACTGTACAGATAAGGCTTAGCTCAGTATGCTTGCGGGTTTAGGCGCTATAAAGAGAATAATTAAGAGATGAGTACGGCATTTTCAAGACGATTTGTAACCTTAGTCGAGCAATTTGCAGGCGGCAATAAGCGCCAATTTGCCCAGTTAACAGGTAAATCCCCTTCCCATATTTACCGTATTTGTCGCGGCTTAAGTCGCCCTTCAATGATATATCTTGAGCACCTTTATAGCCTATTTGCCGTTGATCTGAACTGGTTACTTACTGGTGAACAACCCTTAGATAAACCACAAGGTCAGTTTAAAGATGAACTTACCCTCATACCTAAACTTGATATTGAGGCCAGTGCAGGTATGGGTAGTGTAATAGGTCATGAGGAAGTCACCGAGCAGTTTGCACTCAACCGTCGTTGGCTAAACTCCCATCTTGGCGTGTATTCAGAGAAGCTCGCCTTTGTCTCTATCCGTGGTGATAGTATGCAGCCCACGTTGCTAGACGGCGATATGGTACTCATTGACCTTTCACAGAATCAACCCAGTAAAGATGCGGTTTATATCATTCAAACGGAAGAGGGTCTCATGGCTAAGCGAGTGCGACAAAAGCACTCTCAGCTCAAAGTGATCAGTGATAACCCTGATTACCCGAGCTGGGAGATCACCGCTGATAATGCCGACAGTCACGGCATTGCAGGGCGTGTTGTTTGGTGTGGTCGCAGTGTCTAAACTGCAATGTCACTATTCGTGTGATGCTGGAGCATCACACGGATTTAGCCAGCTTTTCCTGCACATTGGCTGTATTCACAAATTGACTCAACACCAATGAGCACACCGCAAGTGCAGCACCAAAGTAAAACACTAAGGATTGATCGTATAACCATACTAAGCCAAAGCTTGCTGGGATCACTACCGCTGCAATATGGTTAATGGTAAAGCTAACCCCTGCCGTTGCTGCGATGTCTTCTGGCCGAGCAATTTTTTGAAAATAAGTTTTGAGTGCAATGGCCATCGCAAAAAACAGATGGTCGATGACATAAAGCGCTGCAGCAAAGCTTGCTGACTCTACCAATGCATAACCAATAAATACAAAAATTAGTCCCACATATTCGATTGTCAGTGTTTTACGCTCACCAATATGCCCAATCATTTGACCAATCTTGGGGGCGATAAATATGTTTATCAAATGATTCAACATATAAAGCGCGGTGATCTGTGCAACATCAAAACCAAATTTTTCCACCATTAAGAAACCCGCAAACACCATAAATATTTGTCTTCTCGCGCCCGAGAAGAAAATCAAGGCGTAATATAGGCTGTACTCTTTTCTCAAAATGAGCTTTTTATGCTGCGTAGTATGCATTTCAAAGGTTGGAAAGCCGATAAACATAAATAGCGTAATGATAAAGCCAACCCCTCCAATAAGCAGATACATCCACTTATAGTCTGCAGAGAAGTAGCTAAAACCCAGCCATATCACCGCATAGGCGATCAGAGAGGCAATGGATTTAATAGAGAGCAAGATACCCAGTTTGGCCGGTGCCTCATCTTTATTGAACCATTGTAAACTGAGTGATTGATTCAGTGTCTCAAAATAGTGAAAACCTATCGACATTAACACTGTGGTTGCATACAAACCATAAATAGTAGGCAACAAGCCCGTAATGGCGACACCAAGCGATAACAAACATAAACTGATCAGTGCGAAGGTCTGCTCCTTTAACACCAATAAAACAAACACCGCTGTAAACGCTAAAAATCCGGGGATCTCACGCAGAGATTGCAACATTCCCATATTAGCGCCATTGAAGTTTGCGGCTTCAATCGCAAAGTTATTGAGCATGGCCATCCAGCCTGCGAATGTAACTGCCATAACAATGGTAGCGAGCACTAAGAAATTAAAAGGACTTTGCCATCCTTGAGAGGCATTCTTCATGATTATCTCCACATAAAGCACAACTATTAAAAAGTTATGGCTATAATATGGCCACACGTCAATTTCAGATATACACAATTATGCCAAGTTCTTTATCAAAACAGACAACTTCTCCTTGGCGTATTCAACCCAAATATAAGCGCTTCTTAAAGCCAACACTTGGCCGGCCAATCCTGCCAAGAGCGGTAAAAAAGCAGAGTGGGAGCATGTTCAACGGCACCAACATGAGTGGGGACAGCTTGCATATACAAGCAATGGAGTCATTACAATTGTGACTCCTGAAGGCACTTTCGTGATCCCTCCCGACCAAGCTTTGTGGCTACCTCCAGGCCTTCCACATGAGACGTATTGTCGCTACGGTGGAGATTTTCGTAGTGTCTATATCGACAATAAATACACCGAGTTGCTAGGGAATAAAGCGAAGCTAATTGCGGTAGATGAACTACTGAAGCAATTTATACTGGAGATCTGTACTTGGCAGGAAGAGTACCACCTAGATGAAAAAACAGAGCGATTTATTACGGTCTTTATTGATAGGCTAACGTCAGCTGCAACGTGCCACTTTTTTATTCCAAGTGCACAGGATGCTCGGATCTTACCCATTGTGACCGAGCTACATACAAATCCAGGATGCAAAATAAGCTTGGAGGCCTGGAGTGATCAAGTCGGCGCATCAACCCGGACACTCAACCGCTTATTCCACAAATGTTTTATGATGGGCTTCAGTGATTGGCGCCAAAAACTAAGAGCTATCAAAGCAATTGAGCTTTTGAAAGATGGATATTCTCAGCAACAAGCAGCCGAATATTTGGGTTTTGAATCTACCGCCGCATTTAGCAATGCGTTTAAAAAAGTCTTTGGCAAACCACCGGGACAGTACATTAAAAAGTAATGGTAATTTGGGATCAATAAATACTTTCCCACAGAATATTATGAATTCACAAATCGGCGGGTAAACCGTCTCCCACGATACATGTTTATACTGTGGTGGGAGCGAGTCTATGGTAGGAGCGAGTTTACCTCGCGAGATTTTTAAATCTCAAATCTCTATACCCCAAACAGCAAAAAACCCGTCGCATTACTGCAACGGGTTTTTCTTATAAGGCCCTGACGATGTTCTACTTTCACATGGGAAGCCCACACTATCATCGACGCTGTTTTGTTTCACTTCTGAGTTCGGCATGGGGTC